>JBQTJD010000619.1:0-3058 GCA_052387475.1 Anaerolineales bacterium
GACTTTGGGTGCATTTCAGTTTAGGGGCAACCCGCTCTCCGACCGCGTCCTCGCGGTCGGAACACCGTGCCAGAACGCCCGCGAGGACGCGGGCTTGGAGCAAACTCGCCCCCAACGTGAAATGCACCCCATGACTTTCCGCCAGTTGCCAGACCGGAACCTCCCCGGCTACAATGGGACATGATCACTCGCCAGCGCTCCCACATCCCCTCCTACGAGCAACGGCTGAACGCGCTCCGCAAGCGCGCCACCGGTGACGGCTAGCCCGCGCCGCGGGCTATTTTCAACCCCACTTGTTGTGCTGTTGTGAACCGCGCGGCCCCGCCGCGACTGTGTCAACTTAATTGCAGCCTCATCGGGAAACGGCCATGGCATACATTACGACTCAAACGCAAGCGACCTTTCAACGCGCGAAACAGGTGATGCCGCTTGGCGTCACCAGCAACTTTCGCTACTCAGGGGAGACGACGCTGGTGATTAAACGGGGAGAGGGGGCGTACGTGTGGGATATGGATGACAACCAGTACATTGATTACCGCCTGGCCTATGGCCCCGTCATCCTCGGCCACGCCGATGCGCGCGTCACCCGTCGTATCACCGAGCAACTCGCGCACGGCAATTTGTACGCGCACACCCATCCGCTCGAGATCGAAGTCGCGGAGAAGATCATCCGCCTGCACCCCGGTGTGGAGAGGCTCCGCTACGCCAACTCCGGCACCGAGGCCACCATGCATGCCGTGCGGCTGGCGCGCGCGTACACGGGCCGCGAAAAAATCATCAAGCTGGAGGGCGCGTATCACGGCAACCACGATTACGCGCTCTGGTCTACGGCCAACATGCCCCATAACTCCGGCGGCTCGCCGCGCAGCCCCATCCCGGTCGCGCAAAGCTCCGGCATCCCCACCGCCGCGCGCGAACTCATTCAATTGCTGCGCTTCAATGATTTTGAAATGGCGGAGCGGGTGTTTCGGGATAAGGGTCACGAGATCGCGGCGCTGCTGCTCGAACCGGTCATGGGCAATGCGGCTTGCCTGATGCCGGCCGCCGGCTACCTCGAGCACTTGCGCGCCCTGTGCACGCGCTATGGCGTGGTGCTGATCTTCGACGAAGTCAAGACTGGTTTTCGCATCGCGCCGGGCGGCGCGGCTGAGTACTTCGGCGTCAAGGCCGACCTGTATACGTTCGCCAAAGCGCTGGGCAACGGCTTCCCGGTGGCGGCCATCGGCGGCACGGCTGAGGTGATGGACATCATCGCCATGGCGCAGGTCGTGCACGGCGGCACGTATTGCGGCAACGCCGTCGGCACCGCGGCCGCCTCAGCGGTGCTCGATGCCGTCGTAGATGACAAGGCGCTGGACACGGTGCGTGCTCGTGGGCAGAAGCTGATGAACGGCATTGACGAGATTCTCACCGAGCAGGGCGTCATCCACATACTGAGCGGCACGCCGGCCATGTTCGGCATCATCTACGAACCCAAAGTCGCCCAGCCGAGTGAGTTCCGTGATGTGATGAACAGCAACCCGCAGATGTATACCGATGTGGCCTACGCGTTGCGTGAGCGTGGCGTCGAAATCGAGCCGGACTTCCGCGAGCCGTTCTTCTTATCGGCGGCGCACTCGGAGCACGATATTGACGAGACGCTCAACCGTTTCAATGACTCGGTCAAGGCGGTCAAGAAGAATGGGAAATGAGAGCAAGGGGAACTGAGGGAAAAGAAGGAAATGCAGGAAACTGCGCCAGCGCCCTCCCCGCGAGGGCGTTGTTGCATATCCACCCCGTACGAGCGCGTTATACGCGCGACATACGTCGCGGAGGTAGGCGAAACCCGGCTTCGCATCCGTTGCCCGCCTCCCCTCTATTTCCCATTGTCGCTCATTCCGCCCGCCGGGATACTTAACTCGAACGTCTTTTCGTGTTTGGCAAAGAACCTATGAACTACCCTCGCCTCCCACGCCTGGCCGCGCTGGCCCTCGCCATTTTCTCCGCCGTTGGTTCGTTATGTTTGTGGTTGATGTCTTTGACCACAGCCCCGGTGGCCCAGGCCGCCGGTGAGAGCGTGCAGTTCAGCGCCGCCACTTATGCAGTGAACGAAGCGGACGGCAGCGTGCTGATTACGGTGAACGTCTCACCGACGGTTTCTGGCGACCCGATCACGTTCACACTCGCGACCACCGATGGTACGGCTCAAGCCGCGAGCGACTTCGCCGCACTCGGTACAACGGTCAGCCTGAATGATGGGGCAACGGGTTACACGTTTACGATCCCGATTACGAATGACGTTATCTATGAAGGCAGCGAGCAGTTTACGCTCACCCTCAGCAACGTCCTTAGCGGCACTTTAGGCATCCCGAACACGGCCACGATTACGATCACCGACAACGAGACTCAGCCCACCGTGCAATTGAGCAGCGGCGCGTATACCGTCACCGAAGGCGCTGGCAGCGCCACACTCACCGCGCAACTGAGCGGGGCCTCGGCATTTCCGGTCAGCGTCAACGTGGTGACAACCGAGGGCAGCGCCGGGGCGAGTGACTACACCGGCGTCAATACCACGCTCAACTTCGCGCCCGGAACCACCCTCACCTCCACTGCAGTCGCCATCAACCCCGATACGCTCGATGAAAATGATGAAACTTTCATCGCCACACTCTCCGCGCCGGTGAGCGCGACGCTGACCGCGCCCACGACCGCGACAGTGACCATTACCGATGACGACACCCCGCCCCTCATCAGCCTGAACGCCAGCACGCAAACGGTGGCGGAGTCGGTGGGCGCCGCGAACGTGGGCGTCACCCTCAGCACAGCCTCCGGCCGGAACGTGACCGTACCCTTCACCGTGAGCGGCACGGCGGGCGGCGCCGATCACACGCTCGTAGACGGCAGCTTTACCATCAACGCCGGCTTAGCGAGCGGCGGCACGACGTTCAGCGTGATGAGCGATACGGTTGATGAAGAGAACGAGACCGTCATCGTCACGCTGGGCACGCCAGTCAACGCCAGCCCGACCGCGCCGACCGCGCAGACGATTACGATCAATGATGACGACGACCCGCCGTCG
>JBQTJD010000620.1:0-3742 GCA_052387475.1 Anaerolineales bacterium
TGTTTGGACGATGGATGAACTGCTCAGCTTTCGCGTGCCACCCAAATCGCATTGGTAATTGCCCTTCACACGTTACAGGGACGCTACCGGGATTCTCGCGTGCGTTCAAAAAGCATTTCGGGTTGGCAGCACGCAGTTGGGATCGGCAAAGCCCACTGAAAAATAGCAAGAACGGGCAAGTGCTCGAAGGTTTCACCCGTTACACTCTCGAAAATTTGAGCGAGTTCGCCAGACAAGCCGATCTCCGAGTCACCCTTCGCACTCTGCCCGCTCAGCGGCTGGCATACATCCGGGTGCATGAGTCGTACAGCAAGTTTAGCCGAGTGACGGAGGCTTATCAGCGATTGATCACCTGGTATTGCGCGCGGGGCGGAGATCTGAAAAAGACGACGCTGTATGGCATGTCGCAGGACGACCCCGAAGTGACGCCGTTGCACCTGTGTCGTTACGATTGGTGCCTGGCAGTGCCTGTGGATTGGCAGGCTGAAGGCGAAGTCAGCATGCGCGATTTTCCCGCCTGTCGCGTCGCGGCGGTTCGGTGCGCGGGTGATCTGCAACAGGAAGATCGGGCCATTCAATATCTGTTCCGCTACTGGTTGCCGCGCAGCCGTTATCAGCCGGACAACTTGCCGGGGATGGAGATTTATCGGCGGCAACCGGCTGAACTGGGATGGGAAACGTTCGACATCGATTGCGCCGTGCCGATTGTGGCGCTTTAGCATACAGATACTTCCAGCGGCAACCGAGTGTGTATTTTCGACTGAATCGCTAACACCCTTCAAAGGAGATAACAATGGAACTCGGCAATTTTTCAATTAGCCTGGCGGTTAAGGATCTCGAGGCTTCGAGGACTTTTTACGAGAAGTTCGGCTTCAAGGTCTTCGGCGGAGATGCCTCGCAGAACTGGCTGATCTTGAAAAATGGCGATTGCGTGATCGGCCTTTTTCAAGGGATGTTCGAGAAGAACATCATCACCTTCAATCCCGGCTGGGACGGCAACGCCCGCCCGCTCGAGACGTTCACCGACGTGCGCGAACTCCAGCGCCAACTAAAGGTGCAGGGCGTGGAGTTCGTGAGCGAGGCCGATGAGAGCACGACGGGGCCTGCCAGTTTTGTCGCCGTGGACCCTGACGGCAACCCGATCCTCGTCGATCAGCACGTCTGAGCGGCACACCCTCAGACCGCGCGATGGCCCATTGGTCGGGCAAATCTCGCCAGCGACGGAGGGATGCGCTGGACGCCACTTGTCCCCGCACCACTAGAGACGTTTCCTGATCGGTTGATGAAGAGTTCATCAACGGATGGAGCGGGTTGAACTGATTTATCCGTGCTATCCGCTCCATCCGTTGACTACCGGCCTGATTCCAAAAGGAACCCGCTTTAATCCCGTGAACTGGCTGATGCTTGTGAGAAATGGCAACGCGATTCTGATACGCCCGTTTTAGACCGCTGAGCATTCCGGCCAACGGCCCGACGAACTTTACCGCCGGGCCGTTTTTATTCGGTCACCTCTCCCACAACATGCGAGTGCGTGGCGTATGCCGGCGAAGCCGGGCTTCGCCGGCATACGCTCCTACTATGTCGCTGTTTTTTCCGGCGCACCCTAACCTGCCGTACAATGGCCGCATCCACTCAACAGGATGATGACCATGCCAACACTCCCCAAATACAAACACTTCGACGGACGGCACTGGGAAACCGGGACGGTGCACAACTACTTCGCTTATCGCGGTGTGAAGGCCCCGCACACCGGCCAGCCGTACAGCGAAGCCATGCTCATGGGCATCAGCGGCGGCCTGCTCATGGGCTACTTCTCATTCGCGTACAAAGGCCATGACCCGCACGTGGCCCTCCTCACCCGCAACACCTTCCATCCACTGGATACGCTGCTCACGCGGCTGGGCGTGGTGCAACATCGGCAACACACCAGCGATGCCAAGAAGGGCGTGCGCAATCTGGTGGAAGCGTTGGAGGAGGGTACGCCGGCCATCGTGTGGGCCGATGCCTTCAGCCTGCCGTACACGGGATTGGAACCGCGCAAAGATTGGTGGGCGGCCTTCCCCATCCTGGTGTTTGGTTACGATGAGGACGCAGACAAAGTTTCCATCGCCGACCGCGCCGCCGTGCCGCTGACGGTGACCACCGGTGAGTTAGCGGCGGCGCGAGCGCGCGTGAAGAAAGATAAGTTCCGCGTGTTGACGATGGATCCGCCCGACACTGACAAACTGCCGGTGGCGGTGCAACAAGGCATTTGGGATTGCTTGAAGTATTACACCGAAGCGCCTATAAAAAACGCCAAGCACAATTTCGGGCTAGCCGGCTTTCAGCGCTGGGCCGACATGCTCACCAAGCCGAAGGACAAGCAAAGTTGGGCGAAAGTTTTTCCGGCAGGCGTCAAGATGTTTGCCGGTCTGACCTCAGCCTATAGCCGCTTTGAGCTTGGAGCCATGACCGCCGAGTACGACCGCGATCTGTATGCGGGCTTTTTAGAGGAAGCGGCGCTGGTGTTGGGCAAGCCCACGCTCAAGCAGGCGGCGGAACCGTTCCGCACGGCGGCGCAAGGCTGGGGCGAGTTGGGCCTGGCGCTGCTACCCGATGATATCAAGCCGTTCAAGCAAACACGCGAACTGCTTCAGCGCCAACGCAAGCTGTTTGTGGAGAAAGGCAGTGCGGGGCTGACGGAAATCAAAAAGGCCCGTACACACTTTGATCGTCTTCACGACAGTGTGGAGAAAGACTTTCCGCTCTCGGCCAGCGAAGTGGTGGCTTTCCGTGAGCAACTGGCCGAGCGCGTGCTGAAGGTCGGCGCGTTGGAGAAGGCCGCGCACGCCATACTGCAAGCGGCGATGGCTGAGAAAGGATCGACAAAAAAGCGTTCTTGAGCCGGCCTTAAACCAGCCCGCGCCGCACGGCTTCCGCGGCGGCCTGCGCCCGCGTGGTCACGCCGAGTTTTTCGAAGACGTCTTGCAGCTTGCGTTTGATGGTGGTCTCGCTGAGATATAGTTCCGTCGCGATTTTGGGATTGCTGGCCCCACTCGCCAGCAGACGCAGAATGCGGGTATCATCTTCCGTCAGGCCGAGTTGATGTTGGGCGTGTTCGCGACTCAGATCGGTGAACTGCTGCAAGACGCGATCCATCACCGGCGGGCTGAGCACCCGCTCGCCGCGATAGGCCGCACGCACCGCGCTCGCCAGCGTCTCATCCGACGCGCTCTTAAGCACATAGCCGTGCACGCCGGCCTGCAGTGCCTGCGTCACGTAATCGTCATCGTCAAACGATGAGAGCATGACAATTTTGGCATTGGGCGCCTGACGGAACAGTGCGCGGGCAGCCTCCACACCGCTGGCGCCCGGCATGCGGATGTCGAGCAGCACCACATCGGGCTGTAACTGTGCGGCCAGCGTCACGCCTTGCGCCGCCGACTCGGCCTCCCCCACCAGCGTCATATCCGCGCAGTTCGAGAGCAAACTCCGCACGCCCTGCCGCACAATCGGGTGGTCATCGACAACCAGCACTCGAATCATTTGCTGATTTGGTGATTGAGTGATTGGGTGATTTTGCACGGTCGAAATCACCCAATCGTCCAATCACACAATCACTCAATGGGTATCCACACTTGCACTTCCGTCCCGCGCCCCGGCCCCGTGTTGAGGACAAGTTTTCCGCCGAGGCTCTCGGCGCGCTCGCGCATGCCGAGCAGACCGAAGTGGCTGCCATTCCCGCTGACGCCGTTGGATTGAA
>JBQTJD010000621.1:0-5584 GCA_052387475.1 Anaerolineales bacterium
GCCCTCACCCCTGACCCCTCTCCCCCGTCATTGACGGGGGAGAGGGGAACAAAATGATGCGGGCAGCGCGGCGCGATGCGGTCGGGTGAGGGCGTCAGCACTTCGATGATCCGGGCGCGGCTGTAACCCTTTCTCTCTTCGATGATCTCCGTGCGCACGGTCTCGCCGGGCAGCGCGAACGGCACGAAGACGACGCGGCCATTGTGCCGCGCAATGCCTTCGGCGGAATGCGAGAGGGCGGTGATGGCAAGTTCGAGCATATGCAAGACGGAGGACGAAAGACGAAAGTAACGGCCTCTACTTTCGTCCTTCGTCTTTCGTCCTCCGTCAAAGGTTCAACGCCGCTTCCGCCGCGAGCCAGAACAGTTTCTCGCGCACGGCCGTCTGCTTCTGCCAACCGCGATGATCCCACTCCAGCCCGCTCACATCATCGCCGCCGCACAGGATTTGGCCGAGAGTCACCCCGCGAAACTGCGCCACCGCGAACAACGCCGCCGCTTCCATCTCAACCGTAAGACAGCCCTCAGCGCGGCGGCGTTTGATTTTCTCAGGCGTCTCGCGATAGGGCGCATCGGTCGTCCACGTTTTACCCGTCACGTACGCCACGCCATTTTGCTTCAGTGTTTGCTCAATCACGGATACTGCGCGTGGGTCGGCGGCCACTTCGCGGCTCGGCGGCAGATAATGAAACGACGTGCCCTCATCGCGCACGGCGCTTACCGGCACGATGAGATGGCCCACGGCGAGGTCGCAATTGAGCACGCCACAGCCGCCGCACACGATGAACCGGCGGCAGCCGCGCGCAATCAACTCATCGAGAAAGGCAGCGGCCAGCGGCGCGCCCACGCCGGGATGAAACACCGCCAGCCGCCGGCGCTGGTGCTTGATCTCATACAGCGGGTGCGTGCCGATCTCGCTGTTCTGTTTGGCGATGACGCGGGTCTTGCCCCAGCGTTTCAGACGATTGAGCACGTCTTGAAAGAAGACCAGCACACACGCCTCCGGCACGGGCAGCGGCTTGAAGATGCGTTTCGGCTCGATCAGGGCTTCGGGGGTCGGGTCGAATTCGAGCAGGGGAATGTTGGACATGCCGGAATGATAAATGACAACGGCAAAATGAAAAATCGGCGGCCACGTATAATCGCGAACGATGAAAGTGTCAGTGGTGATGACTGTGCTCAACGAGGGCGAGTCGATTGGAGCCGTGCTCGACTCACTCGCTGCGCAGTCTCGGCCAGCGGATGAAATCGTGGTGTGCGACGGCGGCTCGCGCGACAAGACGTTGAGCATTTTGCGCGCGTATGCACACCATCTGCTGCTGACGATTGTGGAGGCGCCGGGGGCCAACATCTCACAGGGCCGCAACGCTGCCATCCGCGCCGCGACTGGTGAGGTGATTGCTGTGACCGATGCCGGTGTGCGCTGCGAGCGGGAGTGGCTGGAGAAACTGAGCACGCCCTTTGAGACGGACGACGAAGGACGTAAGACGAAAGTAACAGACTCTGCTTTCGTCCATCGTCCATCGTCCATCGTCAACGCCGTCGCCGGCTTCTTCCAATCCGACCCACAAACCATATTCGAGATGGCGCTGGGCGTGACGACGCTGCCCGAGGCGCGCGAGATCAACCCTCAAACGTATTTGCCTTCGAGCCGGAGCGTAGCCTTTCGCAAAACGGTGTGGGAACGGGTGGGCGGCTATCCGGAGTGGCTGGATTTTTGTGAGGATGTGGTCTTCGATTTGAACGTGCGGCGCGAGTTCGGCCCGTTCGTCTTTCGGCCCGAGGCGTGCGTGCACTTCCGCCCCCGCGCCAGCCTACGTGCATTCGCCCGGCAGTATTACCACTACGCGCGCGGGGACGGCAAGGCGAATCTTTTTCCGCGCCAGCACGTAATTCGCTACGTCGCCTATCTTGTCGCCGCGCCGCTGCTCGTGTATGCGGCGGTCACTGTCAGCGCGTGGCTGTGGCTGGTGGGGGTGCTTGCGGGCTTGGCCTACATCCGCCTGCCGTTGCGCCGCGCATGGCCGAAGCTAAGGGCGTTATCCATGTGGGAGCGGCTGCAAGTTTTGATTTGGATTCCGATTATTCGCGTGACCGGCGATGTGGCGAAGATGGTGGGCTATCCGGCGGGGGTGTTGTGGCGGTGGCGGAGGGGAATTTAACGCAAAGAAGCCAAGAGGCAGAGACGCAAAGTTTTCTTTTCTCTGCGCCCTTGCCCGGCATGCTTTGCATGCACTGCGGCTTTGCGTTAAGCAGTTAGTCTCCGGGCGCCAGCGCCTCAGCGTTCGGCACGCGATTTTTCAAGAACAGCCCCACGCTCAACGCTGCCGCGACGAGTGACAGCGCGGCGTTGGTTTGCAGAGCGAAAGCCAGCCCAGTGCTATCGGCTAATACGCCAGTGAAGTAAGCGCCGATGGCGGCGATAGCGAACTGCGTGCCGAGGATCAGCCCAGAAGCAAAACCCGCCCGGCTCGGCATCGTCCGCTGGGCCATCGTCACGAGAATGCTGTGCGGGCCGCCGTTGAACAATCCCGCAACAAAGGCCACGACAAAAATCCATATCCCACTCACCAACGGAAAAACGAACAACGGCGCGATGCTGAGGGTGATGGAGCCGATGACGGTGGCGGTGTAGTTCCAGCGGTCGGCGAATACGCTCCCAATCACACCGCCGATTGATGTGCCGGCCATAAACACCATCACAATCGAGCCATACAGGCTGGGCGTCAGACCGAGGTCGTGAAAATATTTTGGCGCAAAGGTGGTGATGTTGGTCTGCGCCCACACGCGCAAGCCGGAGATGATGAGCACAAGAGCCAAAAACCACAGCGAGGCTGTGGCCTCGGTACGTGCGCCGGCGGCAGAGACGCGTGTGACACCGGTCGCGCCGCGCAGACTCACCGCGTCGCGCAGGTTTTCCGCGCCGCGCAACGCCCACAGTGAGTATAGCCCGATGGGCAGCACGAACGCCGCGAGGCCCAGCACGCCGATGCGGCCAAACCGTTCGAAGATATCGCCGCTGAGGCGCGGCCCGGCAGAGAGACCGATCTGCCCGAAAAGAAAAAAGATGGAAGCAGCCGTGGCCGCCTGGCCGGCCAGGCCGATCGCGCCCACTTGCACGGCCTTGGCGGCGCCGGGCGGATGGAACGCCCCCGACCCTAGCGCCGCAATCACCAGCGCCACCAACGCCCACTCACCGGGCAGCACAGCGAACAAAGCGTAAAAGATTGCCATCCACACCACACCGCCGCCCGCGGTCAGCGCGAACATCGCGCCGCGTCCGCCGTCCTTATCCGCCAGCCAGCCGAACAGCGGCTGTGACAACGAGCCCAGCATCGCGTAAATCATCGCGATGCGGCCGATGTCTTCGTTCGTGAGTGCAAGAGTGACGCTAAGCGCGGCCAGCAGCACACCCACTTGCCCGTTGAGCAAATCTACACTGAGGTGGCTAAGGCAGACGGCGAGGAAGGCGGGATAACGGAGCAGGCGCATACGGCGAGTATAGCCGACCCCCAGACCGCGGCGGTTTCAAAACCCGCTGCGGTCTTTGCTTTCAAGTGCCAGCAGCGCAAACGTCGCCAGCCAGTGTTCGCCGGCGTAATTGCCGCTGATGATGTGGCTCAGGCCGGCTTCGAGGTGACGCTCCGCGATGGAGAGGAACGTCGGGCGACGCGCGTCATCGGCGGGCAGCGCGCCGGCGAGCTTGAACAGGCACCACGCCCGGCTGAGGTTCAACCCATCGAGATGCACCAGTTGCCCGTCATCCCGGTCGCTGACAATGACCGGCGTCAACAATGAGACGGGCAGTTGGGGCAAAAACCGCGCCAGCCACGCATCGAACTCAACCGGCGGCAACACGCGTCGCATCAAGTCGGCTTCGCACAGACACGGGGAGAGAAAGTCGCTGCCGCTCGGCTCCCACGCAGCGGGGTAATCACGGTCGCTGACAAAATAATTGAGGCTGCGCTGGTGGATTAAATCCCGTAAAGGAGTGCGGCCGGTGGCCTCGGCATGGTCGAGCGCGAAGGCCAGACCGAAGGCGGTGTTGCTGTGCACGCCGGAGCGGATGCCGTAAGTTTGCTTCGGCAGCCAGCTGAGGTAGAGCAACTCAACCACACGCACCAATGGCTGCAAGTTGCGCTGCCAGCGTGCTGCGTCCGCATCCTCCCATCCCAAAAGCTCGTGCGCCAACTTCAACACCCACGCCCAGCCGTACGGCCGCTCGAAGCTGGCGCGATTGGGCTGGCCGAAATAATCGGCCTCGGCCTGCAAGTTCTCGGCGGTGAGGTGGGCATTGAGTGCGCTACGAATCTGCGCGGCTTCGGGCAGGTCTGGAAAGCGGCGCAACACGTGTGCTAATAGCCAGTGCCCGTGCACGGCGGAGTGCCAATCGAAACAGCCATAGAATGCGGGATGCAGCGTGCGCGGCAGTTGAATATCGCCGGCGTGATGGATGACATGTTGCGGCTGATAGGGGTACTCGCGCTGAATGCAATTGAGCGCGAGCGCGGCGAAGTGGGAAGCGGGCTGCATCATGACTAACGTAGTAAATCCATCAACGCAGTATCGGCCTCAGGGAATTTGAACCGATAGCCCTCGCGCTTGAGCCGCGCCGGCACTTGCCGTTGGCTGGTCAGCAGCAGTGAGTCGGCGATCTCGCCCAGCACGAGCCGCAGCGCAAAGGCGGGCGCAGGCAGCCAGTGCGGGCGGCGTATCGTTTTCCCAAGCAATTTACCGAAGGCGTCATTGGTCAACGGCTGCGGCGAGCACAAGTTGTACGGGCCGGAGGCGGAGCTACGCTCCATCAAAAAGCGGATGGCGCCGATCTCGTCTTCCATGTGAATCCACGGGAACCACTGTTTGCCGTTGCCCAGCGCCCCGCCGACAAAAAGCCGGTACGGGAACGCAATCAGTTGCAGAATGCCGGGGAGCGAACTCAGCACGACTGCCGAGCGAATGATTACGCGGCGCACGCCCAGGCGTTCCACTTCGGCGGTGGAATTTTCAAAGTCCCTCAAAATCTGCGCGGCAAAGTCGCTGCCCGCCGAACTGGTCTCGGTAAGCTCGTTGTTGCCCTGGTTGCCGTAGTAACCCACCGCCGAGGCTTGAATCAATACGGAGGGTTTCCGGGACGCTGCTTTAATGGCCTCGGTGACCGCCCGGCCCGCATTGACGCGGCTCTCACGCAGGGCCCGCTTGCGCGCGGGCGTCCAGCGCCCCTTGAGCAAAATACCGAAGAGATTATCCCCGCCCGCGATGTTCTCGCCGGCCAAATTCATAACGGCATCCGCGCCATCCACGTGCTGCGCCCAACCCTGTGCCGTGCGGCCATCCCACTGCACGGCTTTGGCGCGCGAAGGCAGGTCAGTCACTTTCGCAGGCGTGCGGCTTAGGATGATGACCTCGTGCCCATCCGAGCACAGGCTGGCGGTCAGTTCGCGGCCAATCAACCCGCTGCCGCCGGTGATGATGACTTTCATGCGTTTCGCTCCCGACGGTGGACGGTTGACGAACGACGCGCCGTTCGCCGCTTTCGTCCTTCGTCATTGGTCTTTCGTCACGACAGTAATGAGGCCCAAATCGAA
>JBQTJD010000622.1:0-3842 GCA_052387475.1 Anaerolineales bacterium
CAAAGAACTTCTGGTAGCCTACTTATACCGATGTTTATCTGCCCGTTGAACCGACCGGAGGGAAAATGCCAGGACGCAACCAATAAGCAGTCATCCCTTGTCATTCCGAGCCGCATAAGCGAAGCGACATTTTGCGGCGAGGAGTCTCTGGCCCCAAAATAGAGATTCCTCGCTTCGCTCGGAATGACAGCCTTCAAGTGCGTAACTTATAATATGGAAACACTCCTCATCAAACGTGTTCGCCCCATGGGCGCTGAAGTCGTGGATGTGTGGGTCGAAGATGGGGTCATCCAACGCCTCCAGCCGGATAGTTTGCCCGGAAGTGAGCCGACCCGCAGCCTCGATGGCCAGAACCAGCTCCTGTTGCCGGGCCTGGTCAACGCTCACGCTCATGTGGATAAGAATCTACTGGGCCTGCCCTGGCATAAAAATCAAGTGGCCGGGCTGCGCATCCGCGACTTTGTGGACAACGAGCGCAAAGTGCGCCGGGATATGAACCTTTCGGCGAAAACACAATCGGCGCGCCAGGTGCGCGCGGCCATCGTCACCGGAACCACCCACATCCGCACGCACGTAGATGTGGACACCGAGGCAGGCCTGACCCATCTCGAAGGCGTCCTGGCGACACGCGCGGCGTTCAAAGATGTCATGACGATGCAAGTGGTCGCTTTTCCGCAGAGCGGGATGCTGATCCGGCCGGGCACCGTTGAATTGCTCGAGGAGGCGATCAAGCTGGGCGCGGAATGCATCGGCGGCCTTGACCCGTCAACGGTGGATCGTGATCCGGTGCGGCATCTGGACGCCATTTTTGGCCTCGCCGACCGGCACGGGGTAGAAGTGGATATCCACCTGCACGAGCCGGGCATGCTGGGCGCCTTTGCGGTGGAATTGATTGCTGAACGCACACGCGCCCTAGGCATGCAAGGCCGTGTCACCCTCAGCCACGTCTTCTGTCTGGGGATGGTGGACGAGGCCTATCTGGGTCAACTGATCGAACTGTTGCTGGAGAACCGCATCACCATCATGTCGCTTGGGTCGGGCGCGTCGCCGTTTCCGCCGTTGAAGCGCTTGCACGCCGCGGGCGTCGCGTTGTGCACCGGCACCGATGGCATCCGCGATACCTGGGGGCCATACAACAGTGTGGATATGCTTGACCGGGTGAAGATGCTGGGCTATCGGAGCGGCTGGCGCAAAGACGAGGATATTGAGTTGTTGTTACAGATCGCGACCTACGGCGGCGCAAAAGTCATGGGCGATGACGGCTACGGTCTGCAAGTGGGCAAACGCGCAGATTTCGTCATCGTTCCTGGGGATACGCCGGCCCAGGTCGTCATGGATCAACCACCGCGCACGTTTGTCATCAAACACGGACAACTGGTTGCCGCAGCCGGGCGCTATTTGCCAGCCACCGGTGATGACTCAGCTTGAGAAATCCGGCCGGGCGATAAAGTCAATGCGTCTTGTTGCGATGCTGATGCTGGCGGCATGGATGGCGGCTTGCACGGCGGAAGGCTCCGCCATCCGCTTAAGCGGAACGCAAAGCGTTTCGCCGCCTACCGCGCTGCCTTCGGCGGCCCCACCGCTACCGGCAACGCCGTCGCCGTTGCCGACCGCCTCGGCAGTCGTCAGACCGCTGCCAACATCCACCCACACCCCTGCGCCTGCGGATGCAACCGCGACGAAAGAGCATGAAACCGCCATGACCGGGCAGCTCATCCAGGCCGCTGAACGCGGCGACACCGAGACAGTTCTGCAACTTCTGCAAGCTGGGGCCGATATCAATGGGCGCGATGCGCGTGGTCGCACCCCGGTGATGGCGGCGACGCACGGAAATCAACCGGAGACGGTGCGGGCGCTCATTCGCGGTGGCGCCGACATCAACCTGCAGGACGACCGCCGGGACAATCCGTTCTTATATGCTGGCGCAGAAGGGCTGCTGGAGATCCTGAAACTCACTATTGAGGCCGGGGCCGATACAAAACTCACCAACCGTTTCGGGGGGACGGCCCTGATCCCTGCCGCGGAGCGCGGACATGTGGAGGTGGTCATGGAACTTCTAACGCGCACCGATGTGGAGGTGAACCACATCAACAATCTGGGCTGGACGGCGCTGTTGGAGGCGATCATCCTCGGGGAGGGCGGCCCGCGTCATATTGAGATCGTCCGGCTGCTCGTCGAAGCCGGGGCCGATGTCAACCTGGCTGACGGCCAGGGCGTAACCCCGCTGACTCATGCGCGTCAACGTGGTTACAACGAGATCGTCGAGCTACTGGAGAATGCAGGCGCACGGTAAAGCCTAGCCTGGATACACGCGGCGCTGCCGGCGCGGGAGTTGGGGTTGATTTAGCCGAGGGCGAAACACATACAGCGGATGGCAACCGATGAGATAGTGATGTAGTAGTGGAAGGCGTAAAGAAAACGTCGATGTACTGCGGCTTCCGTCTAGCTTTCCCACTGCCACTATTCAATTAAACCTTACGGCGTGTGGCTGGGCAGCTACGAACGGCGGAAGGCTAGCCAGCCCATAACCACGAACCAGGCATGAGCCTCGACGACCAGGACGCGCTGCGTCAGACCGGCCACCCCGAGTCCAGCCGCAGCTGTAGCCTGATCAAAGGTCGTGAGGGACACGATCAGCAACACTAGCGTCAATGGACTGCCTAGCAACAGCCAGTTGCCGAACTGTCGCCAGCGTGGGATACCCCGGAAAAAGTATCCCACCGCCAGGAAGCTGAGCACCAAGCTCCCGGTGCCCAGTAGGAAACCCACCATATGCAGCAAGAACGACTCCAAGGTGAAGATGCCGTCCATGATCATACCCAATGGCGAGAGCGCGAGCAACACTGTGCAGCTCCAACGCGCAACGGCACCCATTTCTGTAACGCTCTGGAAGATGCCGACCACACCGACCAAGATCAGAAGCCCGCTGAGCACGAAGGCGGCGTTCATGAATGGGGCGGTGAGACCGAGACCCAGGCCGCTGATAGGTTGGCTGATAGGCGAGTAGGGTGCGATCCAGATGCCAAAGATAGAGAAACCCGGACTCAGGAATCCGAGGACGAGCCAAGCCAATGTGAACACGATTGGTCCGACGATGGCACCGAGCGTGAGCCATCGAGCTGTCTCCGGGGTCGCCAGAAAACCATTCAGTATCGGGGCTTTATTGCTTTTTGAAGTGGTGGTAGACATTCTGAATTTTCCTTGATGAAATGGAAGATTTGCTTTAGCTAACATTGTTAGTTTTTACCTAACGATGTTAGGATAGCATGCTTCATGCTATACTGTCAAGAGGCAATATCTATTTGTGTCATAGGAATAGGCGGAGTGGTTGGCAGATGTCTGCTCGCGGGAGATAACAAATTGAGGAAAATGCGACCTTTTAAAGTTTCCGTCCCAAAACGTCAAATCGAGCCTGCACTCGATCAGAAACAAATCGTCCAAGCCGCGCTTGGTCTGTTGGATGAGGCTGGTTTTGAGGGCCTCACAATGCGCAACCTGGCGAAAAAATTGGGCATCAAAGCAGCTTCGTTATATTGGCACGTGCGCGGCAAGCAGGATTTGCTGAATCTGCTGGCCGAGGAAATTTGTGCGTCGATACGCGAACCCGACCGAACTCTGCTCTGGTTAAACCAGTTGGAAGTATTAGGCAACGAGTACCGACGGGTTCTATTAGCTCATCGTGATGCTGCGCGCGTTCTTGCCAGCAGTGGTGCGCCTACCGGGCCGAACAGGTTGCGGCTTACCGAAATAGTGCTTAGAACATTACTTGATGCAGGCTTTGATCACAAGGATGCAGTCTATGCAGGGTTTCTGCTGAATGACTACGTCGTGATGTTTGTGTC
>JBQTJD010000623.1:0-6564 GCA_052387475.1 Anaerolineales bacterium
CACCAGGTCAATGTCAGTGTCAATGTGATGGCCATCGGGCGCGAGGCCCAGCGCCACATAGGCCCTGACCGCCGACTCCACCGAGGTGATGTCGGTGTAGCGCTCCGACTTGAGCAATGACATCAGCAACAAGCGCTGCGTGCTCGAGTCATCCACAATCAGGATGCTCATGCCCTCACCTTTAGCAGTACATACATTTCAGATTCCTGGTCGCCCGCTCCCCGACCGCGTCCTCGCGGTCGGACCATCTCGTAGATACGCCCGCGAGGACGCGGGCTTGGAGCAGACCGGCTCGTTAGTTCGCCATCACATACTGGCGTAAAGCCAAAACAGCGCTGTGCATTTCCCGGTCTAATTGCTCGGTCAACGCCGTCAAATCGGAGTCCGGCGCTTCTTCGGTAGCCGCCTCGAGCGCGCCGCACACCTTTTCCAGCCGGCGCACGCCCAGGTTGCCGCTGCTGCCGCGCAAGCTGTGCGCCAGCCGCCGGGCAGTGTTGTGATCGCCATTGGCCAGCGCCTGCCGCAAATCCACGACCAGTTTGGGCCCATCTTCCTCAAATGCGTCCACCAACTCACGCACCAGGTCCGGCTCACCGGGCGTCTGCAATTCCTTCCACGAGTCGAGCAGTGATTGATCGAGCGCTTCCGGCCCGACATCGGGGATGGAGCGTTCGGGGTCGCGCTCCAGCACCCGCCGGCCCCATTTCTCCAGCGCGCCGACCAGTTCACGCACCTGAATCGGTTTGCTAACGTAGTCATCCATCCCGGCCACCAAGCAACGTTCGCGGTCGCCCTCCATCGCATTGGCCGTCATAGCGATGATAAAGGGCTGGCGGTCGGGGGCGATGTCGCGCCGGATGCAGCGGGTTGATTCGAGGCCGTCCATCTCCGGCATCTGCACGTCCATGAAGATCACATCGTACGGTTGGCGATCCACAGCTTGCAGGGCTTCGTAGCCGTTGGCCACGGCATCGGCGCGATAACCCATCCGTTCGAGCAGGCGCACCGTCAATTTTTGATTGACCACATTATCTTCGGCCACGAGCAGGCGCAACGGCAGGCGGTGCGCCATTTGCACGTTGAGCACCTCGCCGGCTTTGCGCGAGCGGCGCGACCGGCCCGAGGTCACGACGGCCAACAGCAACTCATACAACTGCGCCGACTTGATGGGCTTGGTGAGGAACGCCGCGAACAGGTTGGCGCTGATCTCATGCCGCCCGAGCGAGGTAAGCATGACGAGAGGCATTGACGCGTCATCGCGGAAGCGCCGAATCTCGCGCGCCAGCATGACGCCATCCATCTCCGGCATTTGCATATCGAGGATGGCGAGGTCGTAGGGTTCGCCGCGCCGGATCAGGCTCAACGCATCCAGGCCGGACTCGGCTTCCCCACACGCCATCCCCCACAGCTGCATCTGCCGGCTGAGGATGAACCGGTTGGTGGGATTGTCGTCCACGATCAACACGCGCTTGCCGACCAATTGCGGCTGGTCGCTGCTGAGATAGGGTCGCGGTGTGGCCGACGCGGCTTCGGTGAGGAGGGTGAAATGAAAGATGGAGCCGCGCCCCGGCAGCCCGTCGCTGTCGGCCCAGATGCGGCCCCCCATCATCTCGGCCAGCCGTTTGCTGATGGCCAACCCGAGGCCGGTGCCGCCGAACTTGCGTGTCGTGGAAGCATCCATCTGCGCGAAGGAATCGAACAACGCCGGGATGCGGTCACGTGGGATGCCGATGCCGGTATCGCGCACATCAAACTGAACTTCGTATTGGCTGCTGCTGACGGGCTGGCTGGTGACGGTGACGACCACTTCGCCGCGCAGCGTGAACTTCACGCCATTGCCCAGCAAGTTCACCAAAATCTGACGCAGCCGGGTGACATCGCCGCGAATGCTCACCGGCACATCCGGCTCGATGATGTAGGCGATGTCGAGGCCTTTCTCGGCGCCTTGCGGCGCGACAAAGTCGAGCGCACTCTCCACACATTCGCGCAAGTCAAACGGCTGCATCTCCAGGTCGAGCCGGCCCGCTTCGATTTTGGAGAAGTCGAGGATATCGTTGATGATGGTGAGCAGCGTATCGCCACTAGCCCGGACGTTTTCCAGATAATCACGCTGCTCCATTGAGAGAGGCGTATCGAGCAACAAGCCGGTCATGCCGATGACGGCGTTCATCGGCGTGCGGATTTCGTGGCTCATGGTGGCGAGAAACTCGCTCTTGGCCCGTGAGGCTGACTCAGCCGCATCGCGCGCTTGCCGCAGTTCCAACGCCGCCTCTTTGTACAGCGTAATGTCGCGCGGCACGACGATGAACAAATGCCGGTCACGCAGCGGCATGAGGCTGATGTGCAATTCCATCGAAAACAAATGGCCGTCTTTGCGCGTGCCCGTCGTTTCAGTCGTGGCTGAGTCGCCGTCCACCGGCGCGTAATCGGCAAACTGATTGAAAGGCATGAGCCGGTCGAATGATTGGCCAACGGCCTCTGCTGCGCTATAGCCGAACAGCCGCTCAGCAGCCGGATTGAACGAGTCGATCTGACCTTCGGCGGAGACGGTGATGATGGCTTCGCTCACCCGCTCCACCAGCATGCGGCGATGTTCGTTCGCGGAGGCCACCGCCGCCGTGGCGCGATTGAGGGCGGTGACGGTCTCGGCCAACTCGGCCGGCGGTAGGTACTCATCACTCACCCGTTGCAGACCGGCTTGCAGTTCAGTCGCAGAGCATTCGAGGGCAGAGTAAAAGCTCCACAGCAAATACAGGGCCGCGACCAGAGCAATGCCGGCGAGACTCAGGCCGATCCAGTTTGGCCCCCACCCCATGCTCAGCCACACCGCAGCCGCAGAGGACACAAATAGTCCACCGATGACGGCGACCTTGTGCGGCAGTTTTAGCCGGTCGAGTAATGCGATGCCCGGTTGGGCCAGACCCTTCATCCGAAAGCTCAATCCTGTAGAGCGCAACTACCCACCCTACCCTTAATTCATCGCACATCTTGAGCCATTAAGCTAGGTTGAGAATGGTTGGGAAGGCTTACTCTTTATGCGGAATTTATGCAGGCCCTCACCCCCGGCTTCGCCACCCCCTCTCCTGACCACGCTTTGCAGCCTCGCATTATTCGGGTTCCGAAACGTGGTCAGGAGAGGGGGACGGGGGTGAGGTAGTTTGCGCTTGCCGCAGCTGGAGTGCGGCGAACAAGGCGGCCGCGTGGGCAACGAGGGTGATGATAAGCAAAACCGGAAAACCAACGGTGGCAACAATCACCCCACTGAGCGCCGTCGTCAGCAAGACGGCCCCCAAGATTGAATTCGTGAAACCGAGGTAGAGGGAGCGGTCGGCGGAGGGCACGATGTCGAGCAACAATGGTTGACCGGCAATGCCAAGCGCCGACTCGCGGATGCCGGCGCATGCGAAAGCGGGCACCAGCCACAGCGAAGCCGTTGCTCCCGAGATCGGCCAGCGCGCGGCCCACACCAATAACGCACCGACGATCAACGACATCAGCAAGCCGGCCAGCGCGCCGCTGGAAAAGATGCGACGGTTGCCCAACCGTTCGGCGAAGCGCCCGAACAAAACGTTGGCGGCGAGGTTGGCAACGATCGCGGCCGCGAGATAGACCCCAACCATGTCCAACGCACCTCCAAGCTGCCCATCCACATATACTCGGTAAAATGGGATGGCAGCACCCGAAAGGATGAGGCTGGCGCGCATGTACACAAAGCGGCGATATACGGTGTTCTGACGAAAGATCGCCAACCCACGCTTCACCTGTGTAGTGAGCGAGGCTCGCGGGCGTATCATTGAGTCGAGCGGTTCATCAATGATGGCGAAGACCCACAGGCCGAAAGCGGCAAAGACCCAGCCCACGCCGAACAACACCGCGAAGTTGTGCGGGAACGCCAGCGGCGCATCGGTGCGGATGAGCCAACCAGCCAGGGCCGAAGCGACAAGCGCCACCAGCCCGCCCAGAAACAGCCGCCATGCGAAGAACACCGCCCGGCGCTGAGGCGGAATGGTTTTGGCGATAACTTCCATAAACGCGGAGCCGCTGAAGCCGGCGGTGAAGGAATAGATGCCAAACGCAAGAAAGAATATCACCAGCAATCCGGTGGCATCGCGAACAAAGAAGATGGCCAGCGCCAGGCCACCCCACATCACTGCGCGCACCACGGCCGCCCGCCGGTACAACGACAACTTGTGCGGCAGAGCCTGGGCAAAGCCCGACACCCACAACTGGGGCAGGAACCAGCCCACATCACGCAGAGGCGAGACCAGGCCGATGAGCAAGGGCGAATCGGTCAGACTTTTGACAAAGGCCACCAGCACCAGCGTCGGCTCGATGAGGGTTTCGGCAAAGGTGAAGGCCACGCCGTTGGTGACGCCAAGCCAGAAGTTGCGCGCCGGGCCGGTGCGAAAGCGATTGAACACAAGCCGCGAGTATAGCATCGCCGGGACGTGCTCCCTACACTCTAGGGCACTTCACAATTGCGTCGCTTATCAGAGGCCGATATAATCGCTGCACTTCACGGGAGTAACCACACTGGTGTTTGACTCGAATCGGGGCACCCGCTCCATGACCAATCGCCTGCAGCTTTCCGGCGATAGCAGCCTGAAGCCCGGCGCGACATTGATGAATCGATATTCCATCATCCGCGTGCTCGGTGTAGGCGGCATGGGGTCGGTCTATCAGGCGCGCGATCTGCGTTTCCCAAACGTCACCAAGTATGTGGCGGTCAAAGAAATCATCAACATCGCCGACCCGAGCATGCGCGAGATGGTGGTGAAAATCTTTGAGCGCGAGGCCAACACGCTGGCGTCGCTTGACCACCCCGCTATTCCAAAGATTTACGATTACTTCAATCAGGATGACCGGTCGTTTTTGGTGATGGAGTTCATCGATGGCCGGGACTTGGAGACCTACCTCAACGACAACCCGGCTCAGCTGGGCGAAGAGTTGGTGGTGGAGTGGTCGATTGAGTTGTGCGATGTGCTGTCGTATCTACACAATCACAAAGACAAAGACAACCAGCTCGACCCGCTGATCTTTCGCGACCTTAAGCCCAGCAACATCATGCTCGATCAGCACCAGAGCATTCGGCTGATCGACTTCGGCATCGCCCGCAACTATCAATCCGGCCAAAAGGGGACCATGATCGGCACAGAGGGGTATTCGCCGCCCGAGCAATATCGCGGCGAGTCCAGCCCGGCGGGCGACATTTACGCGCTGGGCGCCACCCTGCATCATCTCCTCACCAAACAAGACCCGCGCATCGAGCCGCCGTTTTCGTTTGCCGAGCGCCCCATCCGCAAGTCGAACCCCGAGGTCAGCATGGAGTTGGAGGCCATCATCAACACGGCCCTCAATTACAACCCGGGTGACCGCTTCCCGACTGCGCACGACATGAAGGTGGCGCTGCAAACCTTCAAACGCAAGACCGCCGCGCTCAGCATCAGCAAACCCTTACCTACCGGCCGCATCGACCCTTCCAAACTGCCGGGCGTGAAGACCGACGCACCGGTGGCGGCGCCCGCAACGAGCGGCGCGGCGGCCACAGTTTCCGCCGGCGAGGTCTCGCCGTTGTGGGCGTTCAAATGTGAAGATGAGGTGCGCGGCAGCCCGGTCGTGGCGAACGATGTGGTCTACGTCGGCGCGTATGACAACAACCTGTACGCGGTGAGTGCGCCCGACGGCAAGATGTTGTGGAAGTATGCGACCGATGGCGGCCTGCCCGGCTCACCGGCAGTGCACAACGACGTGGTCTACATCGGTTCGGAAGATCGGCGGGTGCACGCCGTCTCCACGCGCGCGGGCAAGGTGCAGTGGACGTATTACGCCGATGCGCCCATCCGTTCCTCACCGCGCGTCTCCGACGGACACATCTTCATCGGCGCGGATGACGCCAAGCTGCACGCCATCAATTTGCAAACGACCCGCGCCACGTGGCGCTTCCCGGCCACCGACGCCGTGCGCTGCCGCCCGGCCATCGGCGGCGGCCTGGTGTACTTTGGTTGTGAGAGCGGCGATTTTTACGCCGTGGATATGAAGGGCGAACGCAAATGGGCCTTCAAAGCCAAGCGGGCGCTGACGTCTTCGCCGACCCTACACAACAACACGCTGTACGTGGGTTCGATGGACGGCAACGTGTACGCGCTGGATGCGAGCAACGGCTGGAAGATCTGGCAGTTCCGCGCCAACAAGGCCATCATTTCGTCGCCGGCGGTGGAGGGCAACCTGCTCGTCATCGGCGCGGCGGATAATTTCGTGTACGCCATCGACATCCGCTCGGGTCGCGAGGCCTGGCGCTATCAAACCGAGGGGCAGGTCAACGCCTCACCGGTGATTCATAAAGGTGTGGCCTATGTCGGCTCGATTGATGGTACGCTGTTCGCGCTGGAATTGGCCAACGGCAAATTGCGCTGGAAGTTCAAGTCGGCTGGGCCGATCACATCGTCACCCACTGTAGCGAACGACGTGGTCTTCGTCGGTTCGTTTGATCAACACTTGTACGCGCTGGCCGATTAACGTCGGGAGCACATCGTGTTCGATGTCTTCAAAAACTTGTTCCGTGTG
>JBQTJD010000624.1:0-2532 GCA_052387475.1 Anaerolineales bacterium
ATGGTGCATGCCCTTCACGAAGCGCGGCGGGTGCTCAAGCCTGAGGGCGCTCTCATTGATCTGCGCCCGGCGGCCGTGCATCGCCGCGTCGGTCTCTTGAAGGCCGGTCAGTTTCGGCTGCTCGGCGTCATGCGTGAGCGATTCGACGACGACCACGCGGCCAATCGAGCGGTGGTCGAGGTAGTTCGGAACGGCCTATTCAAAATGGATAGTCGGCTACGTTTTGAGTGTTATCGCACGATGGACCGCGTGGCGGAGTTCGGCGCCTGGCTGAATGAGTTCGTGAGTTGGGGCAAATTACCCAGCCATGCCTGGCTCTTGCAAAGAGTAGAGCAGGCGCTGGGCGAAGAAAATGGCAAGGCGAAGATCGCGGTCAGCGCGCCGCTTGACCTGCGCGTGTTGAAAAAAACTCGCCCATTCCTAAGCTAACTTCCTCAAACGGCATCGGCGTGCGAAGCTTGCTTCGTCAGAAGCCGAGGCCTACTGGCTGAGAGCAAACCCGCTTTGCGGGTTTTGTTTTGTCCAGCCGTCCGTTTCCAACGGATGGCGACTTGGGAAATCCGTCACACCGCGAAAGCGCATTGCTCCAATGGCAGTGTCCCGGCCACGCTACTGGATTCCCGCTTGCGCGGGAATGACGCGCTCACTTCCGCGACCGCGCGTGCGCGAAAAATCGGCCCCTCTCTCCATAAGCGATACTGCTGGCGAAATGCCAGTGGCGCTATCCAGTGGTGGGCATGAGTTGGACAAAGGGAGCCACACGGGTCAAAGCGAAAGGTTCTCCTTCGAGCCAGGCAAACAGCCGATGCACATTGAGGGCAGCGGCCGTCAAGATATGCTGGAGATGCGTTTTGGCGCGACCAATATAGCGTGAACGACGGAGGTCACAAAGTCGGTCAGCTTGGGAAAACGTGCCTTCAATGCCGGCCCGGCGACGGTAACGCGCTTGGAACTCAGGTGTCTGTTGATTAGCCCGTGCGGCTTGGAGCGCTTCATGTTGAGATCGTGGCCGGAGAGTGAGATGGCGAGCTCCGGCACTCTTGGTACAGCGGGCGTGCTGAGGACAGGCCCGGCAGGCTGGGTCTGAGAAGCGGATGTTGATAATTGGGTTGTGGTGGGCGTCGTGGGTATGCGACCATTTGGTGCTGGTCTGTCCGGCGGGGCACGTCACGCGTTCGTGTTCCCAGTCCACCCTAAAACAGGCAGTGTCGAAGCCAGCTTGGGCCTTGGCTTGCCAACTTGGGCTGGCCGGGACGGGTCCCACCACTTCCAGGTCGTAGGTCTCCCGCCCAGAGACGATCAGGCGGCTCTCAACATAGCCGGCATCCAAGAAGTGTTCGTGCGGTAACAAATCCTGCCGGGCTAAATCAGCATGGATGTCGTCGGGCACTTCACAGTCATTGGTGGTGGCCGGGGTTGTGACGACATGCGTGAGGACATGCGGCTGGTCGTCGTCGCAGGTCTCAGTTAGATGGGCTTTGTACCCCAGCCAGGTCGTCTCGCGCTTTTTGCCCAGCCGGGCGTCCAGATCGTAGGGCGAAACGATCATCTGGGCCGCCGGGGGCCTATTGTCCATGCTCCGCCACTGGAGGCCGTCTTCACTTTGATAATATTGTTGCAGCCACACGCGTCGCAGAACTTCGACCGCCGGGTGTTGGCGAACCCGCGCCGGTGTTTCGGGAGCACAGACGGCCTGCCACAACTGAACGCCATCCCGCCCAATCGTCTCCGCCAACGCCTGCCGCTCAGTTTTCTCCTTCGGCAAGCGTGACTCGTCCAACCGCCGCCCATAGCGCGCGCGCCACTCCGCTGGCAGATACGGGGCCAACCAATCTGGCTCGGCTTCCGCCAGTTGATTAAGCACATAGCGCATCGTCTCCCCGACACACACCAGATAACTCACGGCGCGCACAGCTGCCAAAACATGGGTCGCATCTGTGCGTTGGCGGCCGCGTGCCTTCAGCCAACCCTTGGCCTTGAACACCGATAACATTTTCTCCAACAAGTGATGCTCGGCTTGCCCCTCAATCAAGCGCGTGCGAAACTCGCTCAACACCGACGCATCAAAACCCGCATCGGTCAGTTCCAGACCCAAAGCATACTTCCAATCCAGTCGCCCGCGCACCGCGTCGGCGGTTTGCCGATCCGACAGCCCCTCCATGAACTGCATGATCGACACCCAGGCCAAACGCCAGGGTGCTTCGGCCGGTTGCCCACGTTGGGCGAACAAGGCCGTGAACTCTTCGTCGGCATACAACGGCCCGACCTCATCCCGCATCCGCATGTACACATTGCCACGCGGAAAGGCAGCCTGGGCGATGCGGACGGTCTCCGCCGGAATAGCTTCGATTTTCTCCGGGTGTAGCGACATCATTTCTCTCCTAGCCAGTGGGATGGCTGATTCTCGCACACCCTGGATGTCCCTCGCCAGCCGCCCTCGAATTCGCCAGCAGTATCTTCAAGGGGGTGGCTTCAGTGGTGATCTATCTGGCGGCGATTCCACTGGCCTTTGTCAGCTCGTGGTTGGCGTGT
>JBQTJD010000625.1:0-32077 GCA_052387475.1 Anaerolineales bacterium
GCGGCTATCACTTTCGGCGGCAACAAGTGATCGAGGGTTTCATCGCCGATTTTTACTGCTATGCCGCCGGGCTGGTCGTGGAAATAGACGGCAAAATTCACCAGACCCAAACCCACTATGACGACGCGCGCGACCAAGTGCTTATTGCGTGTGGCCTGCGTGTAATACGCATTCCCAACGCCCTCGTGCGTCAAAACCTGCAGGCCGTATTAACCCTCATCCTCAGCGCTTGCCAAGAGCCTGACTCCCCTTCCCTGTCTGGAATTGGACTGGGCGATATACAAGAAGCCAACTCCCCTTCCCTTTCAGGGAAGGGGCCGGGGGTTAGGTCATGAAGCCCGGCAGTAAATACGAGCCGCTTTACCAGCATTTGCGGCGCAGCGGCAAAGACCAACTCACCCTCACCTTTGCCGAGATTGAGCGACTCGTTAGCGGCAGTCTGCCAGACTCGGCCTCTGAGCGCGGCTGGTGGAGCAATCGCGCCAACGCCCTCCAAGCCAGCGCCTGGATGGAGGCAGGCTATCACGTTGAAGAACTGGATATGACCAAGAAGCGCGTCACGTTTCGGAAACCCAAAACGACTTACTCCGTTCAACGCGACGACAGTGGCCTCGTACTCTGGGACACTGAACTCATCAAAGGTTTGCGCCAGCACATGGGCCTGACCCAAGCGCAATTTGCCGAAGTGCTCGGCGTGCGTCAGCAGACCGTGAGCGAGTGGGAAGTGGGGCTGTATGCGCCCACCCGCGCCACTGCCAAACATCTTGCGTTGGTGGCCGAACGAGCCCAGTTCCCGTATCATGCAGAGACCTGATCGAACCGCACAAAACTGACTGTTGACAAGAAGCCGCTACCGTGTATACTGGAAATGACAAATTACACGGTAGCGGCTTCACGATGGATACTCCAAAAGCACTCTTCATTTCTCCCGACGGCAACCTCTATCCTGATTATTTGGTTTGCTCCGGCAAACTGCTCATTGATACGGGCGGCCAGCCTTGCCCTTTTGCACAGGAGGGGCGTTTGCCTGAGCCGCAACCGCTGGACCCAAATGCTCCAACCTATAGCCTCGACAAAGGCAGACCTGGCGACTTATGCCCGCCTTGCGCCAAGCAGCAACTCACAAGCCTTGGTCACTGGGATGGGCACCGAGGCCAACACTTCCCCGATGACTTGAAACCGCTCAGGCTGTTCAAATGCAAACAATGGCTATGGCTCGTAGTCATGGGTTTGTATCAAGACCATCCCTCGCTCATCCAAGAAAATCAGTAATCTTCCTTTTAGGCTGACCAGCGCCCTTTCGTTGTATCATCAGCGTGTGACTCCTCACGCCGCGCTGCGCGAATACTTCGGCTACCCTGCCTTTCGACCCGGGCAGGAGGCTGCGCCGAAGGACACCCTCGCCTTGATCCTCTCGCGTATAATCTCAACGCCATCATTTGAGGACGGTGTGCTATGACAGATCTGACCCTTCAACTCCCCGATTGGCTGGCAAAAGAGCTTTCACAGGCCAACCAGGAATACCTGGCAAAAGTCGTGGAGCGCGGTTTGCGGGCCGTGAAAATCGAAGAAGCCCTGGCCGCTTACGCGCGCGGCGGCATAACCTTGGGCGCGGCCGCTCGTTTGGCGGAAGTCGCGGAAAGTGAGCTGGCTCGACACGCCTACGCGAGCGGGCTGGAGCCACGCTTCAGCACTAACACGTTGAATGAAGAGCTGGCCTGATGCCGCAGGTCCTCATCGATTCTGGCCCTCTGATCGCACTCGCTAAACTTAATCGCCTTGAGGTTTTGCACAAACTGTGGGGGACGGTTCAGATGACGAGCGAGGTGTGGCAAGAAGCTGTCGAGGTCGGTCAGGCCCGTGGGGCGCCGGATGCCCTGACAATTTTCCTCTTCTGGCAACAGTATCGGTTCCCAGTCGTCTCCGTTTCTGCGGAAGTTCAAGCGCGCTACCGCCCGGCACTTCAAATAGATCCAGGGGAACATAGCACGCTGGCCATCGCGCAGACTTTGAGCGATGGGCTCGTGCTGCTCGATGACGAAGACGCCCGCAGCGAAGCACGCCGCCTGGCTATTCCCGTTCGCGGCACCCTGGGCGTGCTTGTGGAAGGCTATCGCCAGCAGCACCTCACTCTGAACGAGACTGAACTACTCATCAAAGAGATTGCCGCACGACCGGATATTTGGATCAGTTCCGCCCTTTGCCAGCAAGTATTGAATGTCTTGCGGAAGTAAACATCGTGACCCCGCACGCCGCGCTGCGCGAATACTTCGGCTACCCCGCCTTCCGACCTGGGCAGGAGGCCGCGCTGGCGCACGTGCTGGCCGGGCGCGATACGCTCGTCGTCATGCCCACCGGCTCGGGCAAATCCATCATCTACCAACTCGCCGGGCTGCTCAGCCCCAACGCCACGCTCGTTATCTCGCCGCTTGTGGCGCTGATGAAGGATCAAATCGACTCGCTCGAACGGCGTGGGCTGCCCGCCTCGTACATCAACTCCACCTTGCCCGGCCCGGAGCAATCGCGCCGGCTGCGGGCGTTTGCCGAAGGGCACATCAAGATTCTGCTCATCGCGCCGGAGCGGTTGCGCAGCCGCGCGTTTCGCGGCACGCTGGCTCGCGTGCCGTTGAGCGTGCTGGCGATTGACGAGGCGCACTGCCTCTCGCAGTGGGGCCACGACTTCCGCCCCGACTACTTGCAAATCGCCGAGGTGCGGCGCGAGTTCAATCCCCAAACAACGCTCGCCCTCACCGCCACGGCCACCCCGCGCGTGCAGGACGACATCGTGCGCATGCTGGGCCTGGCACGCGCCGAGCGCATCATCACCGGCTTCAATCGCCCCAACCTCACGTTGGAGGTGCTCTCGGCCAGAAACGACAATACCAAACTTCAACTGGTGCGCGAGTTCTTGAGCGATGCCGAGGGTGCGTCCGCCGAAGGCGGGGGGATCATTTACGTGGGCAGGCGTAAGGATGCAGAAGAAGTCGCAGCGTATGTGGCGCAGATGGTTGGGCTGGAGGCTCGCGCTTACCACGCCGGGATGGACACCGGTGCGCGCGCGGAGACACAGGATTTGTTTTTGGCCGGCGACCTGCCCATCATCGTGGCGACCAATGCCTTCGGCATGGGCATTGACCGGCCCGATGTGCGCTGGGTGCTGCATTACACCATGCCCGGCACGCTCGAAGCGTATTATCAAGAAGCGGGCCGCGCCGGGCGCGATGGGTTGCCCGCGCGCTGCGTGTTACTTTATTCCCCGCGCGATACATCGCTGCACGAGTTCTTCATCGAAAACGATTCGCCGAGCGAGGACGAGTTGCGCTCGGTGTACGGCTTTCTGCGGGGCGATGCACCGGCGGCCAACGGGGGCGTCACCGAGACCGGCTTCGCGCTCGAAGAACTGCAACGCCTCACACAACTCAACAACACCAAGGTCCGCGTCGCGCTCGAACAACTCGAAGTCGCCAACGCCGTACGCCGCGCGCCCGATCAAGCATACGGCTATCTTCAATTGCAAGTTGGGCCGTTGGATGAGAAGGCGTTGAAAGCGGTAGCCGCGCAGGTGCAACAACGCCGCCGCCACAAGCGCGCGCAACTGGGGGTGATGGTCGATTACGCCGAGACCAATATCTGTCGCCGCCGCACCATCCTCGACCACTTCGGCGATACCGGCCCGGCGGATGCGCCGGTGTGCTGTGACAACTGTTTGAGCGCGGCTGAGGCCGTGGACGCGGGCCGCGAGTACGCGGGCCGCGACGAAACGCGACCCGCCAAAACTCAACCCGAGCGCGCCGCCCTGATCGTGCTCGACACGATTGCACGGCTGAAGTGGGAGATCGGCAAATCCAAACTGGCGCAGGTGCTCAAAGGCTCCACTACCCCGGAGATGGCGAGCTATCGCGACAACCGCAATTTCGGCAAGTTCGCGGACTTGCCGCTCACTGAGATTGAAACGCTCATCGCGCAACTGCTTGACTCGGGGTACGTGAAGCAAGTGGGCAGCGACCGCCCCACCCTGCGCCTCAGCCCGCGCGGCGAGAGCGCGTTGAAGACGCGCACCGCGATCAAGGTTGATCTGCGGCCCGTGCGGGCGGGAGCAACCCAAAGGGAAAAGGCAAAACGCGACGCCGGTGGGACGGTAGCCCTCACCGGCCAACTGCTGGCGCGCGGTCTCTCGCCCGAACAAATCGCCGCCGAGCGCGGGGTGACGCTCAGCACCGTGTATTCGCATCTGGCGCAGCTCATCGCCGCTGGGCGCGTGGACATCAACCGCGTCGTGCCAGCCAGTGTGCAGAAACACATCCACGCCGCCATCGAGCGTGTCGGGCCGGTCGGGCAACTCGCGCCGCTCAAAGCGCTAGTCCCGGACAACATTGACTACAACCAGATTCGGTGCGTGGTGGAGGCGTGGAAGCTAAAACACGGCGCTGCTCGCAGTGCGGCCTTTACACAGGATTATTCAGCGGCGCCGCGCCTCGTCCGCGCGACGGAGGCTGCGACGAACACCAATGACTTGTTCGAACGGCTGCGTGTATGGCGAATGGAGAAAGCGCGCTCACTCAATCTGCCGCCGTTCGCCATCTTTTCGGATGAAACGTTGCGCGGGATCGTGACCCAGCGCCCGCGCGCGCCCGTCGATCTGCTGAACGTGCGCGGCATCGGGCGTGTGAAACTGGAACAGTACGGGGCCGAGGTGCTGGCGGTTTTGAACGACCGGCGGTCATAGCATCGCCAACTTACTCAGATTTGAACGCCGAAGCCCCGGATGGGGGCTTCGTCATTTTCCGGGCGCGTTCGGTGGCGCCGTTGCCACCCCGTCCGGCGCAAGGGTGCCGGTCGGATTCGCATTCACCGTCGGCGAGGGGGTGTTCGGAGGCTGGAGCGTCTCGGTTGCGGTGGGAGACGGCGTGCGGCTGGGCGTGGCCGTAGGCCGGGGTGTCCGCGTGTGCGTGACCGTGGGGCGCGGCGTGTCCGTCTCTGTTGGCGACGGCGTGGCGGAAGGGGTAGCCGTGAGGGACGCGGTTGCTGTAGAGGTTGCCGTTGGACGCGGCGTGCGCGTATGGGTGGTTGTGGGTCGCGGCGTCTCCGTCACCGAGGGCGTCAGCGTAGGCGACGGAGTAGGCGTGGCCGTCGCGGTGGGGGTTTCGGTCGGCGTGTCGGTCGGCGTCGGTGTGCGTGTCGGAGTGTCAGTCGGCGTATCGGTCGGCGTTGGCGTGCGCGTTGGTGTGTCTGTCGGCGTCGCGGTTGCGGTCGGTGTCGCGGTGGCCGTGGCCGTCGCGGTCGGTGTGGCAGTATTCGTTGCCGTGTCGGTCGGCGTTGGTGTACGCGTTGGCGTGTCCGTCGGCGTCGCGGTTGCGGTCGGTGTGAGTGTAGGCAGCCGAGTCGCGGTGGCCGTGGCAGTTGGCGTCGGGGGGCTGATGATGGGTGTGGGCACGACTTCGAGCATGACGGCGGCCGGCAACTGCGCCAGAACTGTGACGCTTTCTTTGGCGCTGACGGCGAGAGCGCGCTCGAGGATGGGTTGGGCCGACGCTTCAGCGCCGGCGTCGCGCAACTTTGTCAGAGCCTCAACCCCGGTCGCCATACTTTGCTGAACTTGCTGCGCCAGTTGGATGCCCAGCCGTAGATCGCGCTGTGTTACAGCGGGAAGTTGCGCAGCGGTGACCTCCGTCTGCGCCTGGAGCGCCTCCAAAGCGTCAGGGATTTCGGCGTAACGTTCCAGTTCGGCCAGCGCGACGACCTCACGCATGCGGGTTTGAGTGAACTCTGCATGTAACTCAGCGCGGCGTGTCGGGCTGAGCGTAGTAGCCAATTGCACGCGTTCGGCGGTGGTTTTCACGGTATACATCCCATCGCCGGGCAGCGCGTTGCGGGTGATGCTAACCATCGCATACGTGCTGCCAGCGCTCACCAGCACGACCAGCATGGCGGCGACCAATGCCAGACGGAAGGGCGTGTGCGCCACGGCGCTACGCCACTGGTCGAGGCGGTTGAGCAGCGCCGCGCCTCGGGCGCGCGTGAACCTGCCCGTGACGGGGATAGTCTGTGCCCCTCGTACTCGGGCCTGAATGCGGCGCAACAAATTCACCTGTGCCCGGCAAACTGCGCACGTCTGCACGTGCGTCGCAACGCGTTGCGCGGCCTCAGCCTCGAGTTGGCCCAACGCGTAGGCGATGAGCTGTTCCGGCGCTACCACATGGTTTAGTTCTGACACGATTGCCAATCTTCAATCATCGAACGTCACGCCTCACGGCCGCGAAATTATCGGCAGGTAAAGCGAAAAAACGGGCAGATTCAACGCGCAGTACCCGCGGCCCAGCCGCCCGGCAACATGGTGTTGTTGTACCTCAGTGCTGGCTAACGCTCGATTATAAATCGCCACCTCATCCAGCGCCCCATCATATGCGTAACGGATAAAGCGGTTGAACCAGCCGAGGTTGACGGCGGCCACTGCCGAGTCAAAACCGGCGGCGTAAGTGGCGGTCGTGAAAGCTTCCTCCCGGCCATCCACAAACAACCGGTTGCGACTCTGAGCGGCATCACGCACCGCCACAATGTGATGCCAGCCTCCATCGGTGAGGAGTGTACTCCCGATCATCCCACCGCCGGCGCCCGTTTTGTCCTTCAACACGAAGGCAGCGGTGCGCGTGGCGCAATCGATGCCGACCCACCATTGCAACAAGGTGCTGCCGTCCGTGCGACCCACAATCACTTCGTTATTGTCATTGCAGGCGTTGACGCTATCGGCCCGCATCCAGAACTCCACCGAGAAGCTGCTATTCGCCGACCAGTTGAAATCAGCGGCAGCGGCAGCGGGGATGTCTATCCCGGTGGTGTCACCATTGAAGTCTTGTGCTGCGCCCACCAATCCGGGGCTGGGCGCAGGACATTGCCCGGAGCAGACCCCGTCATGCAGGCGGTACTGATCGGCATAGGTCGGGCCGGCCGTCGCCTCATCCAGTTTCAGATACGCCAGTATCCCGGCTGGGCAACTACTCACATTGGCGACTTTCACCTGGGCATTATCAGAATCGTTCAGCGTGCCGCCGGTGTAGGCGCAGGTCACGGAGGCCGTGTTGGTAAAGTCGGCAGTGACCACTGGCGACGTACACGCGTAGACTTGACTCTGCCCAACCGCCAGAACCGAGAAGGAATTGTTGCAATTGGGTGCTAAAGGATCAGAGATCACGAGGTTGGTGAGCGCCACATCACCCGTATTCGTGACGGCAATTGTGAACGAAGCCGTTGTGCCGCTGACGACGATCTGCGTATCGGGCGTCTTCTCTAAAGTAATCGCCGGGCCGATCACGTCCACCGCAGCCGTGTCGGTGGCCGATACGGTGGTGTTGAGCGGCGTGGAGCCAATGACAATGGCTGAATTGACGAAGTCGGCGGTCACATTCGTCCGCGAACAAGCATAGCTCTGGCTTTGGCCGGCGTTGAGTGTGGCGAAGTTGCGGTTGCAGTTCGGCGCTAACGCGTCCGTCACGCCGACGTTGGCCAAGGCCACATCGCCGGTGTTGGTGATGGCGATGGTGAAGTTGGCCGTGCCGTTGGCCAGGATGGCCTGCGCGTCCGGCGATTTGGCAATAGCGACAGCCGGATTGATCACGTCCACGATTGCCGTATCGGAGTCAGTGACCAGGGTGCTCGTCACCGTATACACACCGCTCGTCTGCGCCGTGTTGGTGAAATCGCCGGTGACGTTGGGCCGAGTACAGGTATACGTTTGCGATTGTCCGGAGGTCAACGTGCCAATGTTGCGGTTACAGTTGGGAGCAAGCGTGTCGGTGATGAGGACGGAGGACAACGTGACGTTGCCGGTATTGGTGAGGGCAACGGTGAACGTGACGGTCGCGCCGCTGAGAATCAGTTGTGTGTCCGGCGTCTTCGCGATGTCAATGGCTGGGCTGGCCGACCCAGAAGGGGCATAGCCAAAGTTGGTAGTCACAGTGGTAGCGGTGGGCACGTTCACCAGCCGAGGTTCGGGCGGCGTGGTAAGCGTCCGGCTCGCCGGGGCGGTCACATCCACCCAATAGCTGAAGCCCTCTTGAATGGCGCCACTGGCATACAGGCCGCTGGCGTTGGTAGTCGCGGCGCCGACTTGCACATCCTGCCCGCCGCCTTCAAACACACTGTCGCCGTCGTCGCGGAAGAACGTCACCGCCACAGTGTTGAGGCCGGCCTCCGCCCCGTTCTGTACGCCGTTGGCGTCATCGTCGGAAAAGACCGTTCCGGAGAGGCGCGCTGAGTAATACACTCGCACAGCCGCCCAATCGAGAAACCAATCGCGCTGTGTGACGGTGGCCCCTTCACCATAGGATGTTACCCGAATGGCGAAACTACCATTGGCGAACTCGGCCGGCGACCACGTGCGCCCCCATAAGTCGGTGGAGCTGCCCAGAGTATAAGTCGCTTCGCTCGTCGTGAGGAAGGGTGTGGTGCGATAGACGGTCCAGGTCACGCCGTTGTCGAATGACAACTCCGCATCAAACACAGGATTATCAGTAACGGAGTCCACCCAACCATCCAGGCGAACCTCGATGCCCGTTACCACCGCGCCGGCAGGGATGTTTAACCCATAGTTGAAGTACTCATGCCGGTCAAAATAACCGTTGATGTTGGAGGCGAAGCCGCCGCCATCGGCGTGGGCGTTCGCCGGTGAGCCTTCGAAGCCATTGCCGGCCCCGGCTGCGTTGGCCGTCGGGCTAACGAAGCCGGTATTGGCGGCCAGCGCGACGGGCACCTGCGCCGCGCCGGGGACAAAGGTCAAGATCAGTGACAGAGCGACGAAGATAGAAATCACACGGCGGATGATACGTTTTAGGACGAGCATGTCGTTTCCTCCCACTACCAACAAATGCCTTCGTACTGCGCCGGGGTGTTTTCGGCTGATTTCAGGCTTCGCACCAGATCAATCACAATTTGATCCGGACGCGCCCGGCTGACGGCCTCACGAAACTCCGGCGCGCCGTTGCCGATGATGATGACTTCGGAGTCTTGTAGCACTTCTTCGATAGCGCCGCGCATGAGACTGGCGATGTGCGGGATCTCCCGTTCGATATACGCGCGATTGGCGCCGTGGAGGCGCGCCAATGAGACGTTGCGGTCATAGAGCGAGACCTGATAGCCCTTGCCCAGCAACATTTCAATTAATTCAACCAGCGGGCTTTCGCGCAAATCATCGGTGCCGGCCTTGAAACTAAAGCCCAGCACGCCGATCTTCTTCAATCCAGTCTGTCGCACCAACTCAAAGCCCTGTTTGATCTGCAGATCGTTGCTGGGCAGCACCGCCTCCAGCACGGGTACATTCAGATCCAAATGTTGCGCGTGATAGAGCAATGCGCGCAAGTCCTTCGGCAAACAAGAGCCGCCAAACGCAAAGCCCGGCCTGAGATAATAGGCTGACAGATTGAGCTTCTCATCCATGCAAAATAAGTCCATCACTTGATGACTGTCAATCGCGGAACGTTTGCAGATGTTGCCAATCTCGTTCGCAAATGTCACTTTCAGGGCGTGGAAGGCATTGCTCGCATACTTCACCATCTCAGCCACGCGCAAGGGCACAATCCGCACCGGCGCTTCAATTTGCTCGTACAAGCGGGCGGCCAGTTCACCACCGCGCGCCTCAGCCTGGCCAATGACGCTAAAGGGAGGATGACGAAAATCGTGAACCGCTGTGCCCTCGCGCAAAAACTCCGGATTGAACGCCACGCCAAAATCCACGCCGGCTTTTCGGCCCGAGGCGGTTTCCAAAATGGGGATGAGTCGATCCTCCGTGGTGCCCGGCAGTACCGTGCTGCGGATGACGACGACGTGATAGCCGTTTTTGTACACCAGTGCTTTGCCGATGTCGTGACACACACGCTCCACATATTTCAGGTCTAGGTTCCCGTTGCCATTGCTCGGCGTCCCCACACACACCAGCGACAGATCGGAACCGGCCACCGCGTCTTTGGCATGGGAGGTGGCCTTGAGCCGGCCCAACCCGGCCATCTCCTCGATGAGGGCGTCCAGGCCCGGCTCGATGACGGGGCTTTGGCCCGCATTAATCAGGTCAACCTTCATCGAACTTACGTCCACCCCCGTGACGTGGTGGCCGAGCGCGGCCAAGCACCCAGCGGAGACCGAGCCGACGTAACCCAGACCGAAGATACTGATGTTCACAAATCGTCTCCCTACAACTGGCTCACAAGAAGCGACGCAACAGTTGATAGCTCCACTCGCTGGCGCGTAAACGAAATCGCGACGGAATATGAACGTTGCGCCCGAGTTCGACTAACTCGCCGCCAAACTTGGCCTTGAACTTGCGCGGGCCATACGCCTCCTCCGGTCGCCCGGCGCCCCCAAAATCAAAGATGGCGTAACCGCTCTCACGCGCCCAGCGGATTGCGTGCCAGAGCAGAGTCTCCATCGGTGCATAGGCTGCAAACTCGCGATTGAGGCCGCCGTACCAGTAGATCACCCGATCACGCCACGCGAGGAACAGCGCCCCGCAGATGGCCGCGCCGGCTGCCCGCGCCACAAACACCTTCAACATGCCGCGCGGCACTAACACATCCCAGGCTGACTCGAACAGCGCGGCTGAGGCCAACGGCACCTGCGCCCGCGCGTACACCAACTGGAGAAGACGATAAACCTCCGGCAGTTGCACCCGGTCATTCAGCGTTTCCACCGCGACGCCTTTGTTGCGCGCTGTGCGGATGCTCTGTTGTCCGCTCTTGGTGACGTTACGCCACAGATTTTCTTCCGTCTGGCTCAAATCGAGCAGGAAATTCAGATGATTTTCGTAAACAAAGTTGCCGCTTTGCAGCGTCGGCTGGGCGTAAGCTAAGTTTGACACATTCCGCAGTTCCGTAAATAGCACTCCTCTACCAGCGCGGTGGGCATAATGCTCGAGCAGGCTATTCAGCGCGGCTTGTCCATCCGGGCCGGGCTGACTGAGTACGCTGCCATAACTGACCGCGCGGGTAGTCAGTGGACGGAATAAACCATTGATTAACGTGAGGTTAACAGGCAGCAACAGGGCTAACGGGCGTTCGTGCTCGATGGCCGCCCACACTGTGGGTTTATGACTTTTGACGCCGCTGAAGACCGTGAACAGTTCTGGCGTGTGATAGATGTTGCTGTCCGGGTGATTTTCAATGAACGCCCGCCAGTGCGTCTCAGGCAGAGTATTGACGATGGAGACACTCATACTTGAGCCGCTCACTCGACGAAACCTTCGTTTTCAGTCAGGAGCCGGTTCATCTCGGCCTGCATGGCGGGGGTGATGTTTTGGGCCACGGTATAGCGCGCGTCGAAGCGCGGCAACTGCGCGAACTGCTCGCGGCTGCGACGTAGATAAGCCTCCAGCGTGGTGATGACGCGGGCCGGGTTGCCGGCGGCGACGACATTGGCCGGGACATCATGAGTGACCACGCTGCCCGCGCCGATGATGCTGTTATCGCCGATGGTGACGTTGGGTAACACAATGACGCCGGCGCCCAAAAACACGCGCTGGCCGATATGGACTTTGCCGATGCGGGTATAGCCCAGATGGCGCTTTGTGCTGGCGTCGTGAGCGAGGATATGCACATTAGGCGCAATCGTGACCTCGTCGCCGATAACGATATGCCAGCAATGAGCCGGGTCCAGGCTGACTCCTTGCCCGATGTGACAGTCGCGCCCGACGGTCAAACCGCGCTTGACCAGCGCGTCGAGACTCAATTCGCCGGTCACAGTTAGCTCGCCGCTGAGCCGCATCCACAAACGTTGTAAGCGCTCCCACATATTATTGCTCCACAAAACGCAGGCCATAATCCCACAACGTCAGTGCGTCAATGTCGCCCGTAACAGAGAGGGCGCTGCGCGCGCCATTCGGCCAGCGGCCCAACCTGACCAATGCGTCAGTGCTGCTCTCAATCTGATCCAACAGCTGACGTTGGTCTTCGGCCGCAAACGTGGGTTGATCAACATACACGCTACATTCCCCAGGCACTGCGTTCGTGTCCACGATATAACCTTGCTGCCGCAGGAAGGGCGCGACACCTACTGCGCTATGAGGTGAAAGACCGATGATTGGGCGTGCCGGCGTATTGATGACGAAGGAGGCGGCCGTGACCCGTCGGTAACCATCGGCCCACGGGAGTGTGTCAACGTTCACGGTTCCGCCCCGGACAAGGACGGTGACCGCACGGGAGCCAGTGACTGCGACGTAGTAGCCTCCCGGCCCAACTTCGGTCAGCTCCACCTTCGTTTGCAATCGCTCGCGCCACCACTCGGCCACTGCATCCAGGCGCGCCATCCACACATCCCTAAGCGTGTGTGCCTCGGCCAGCACCGCCCGCAATGGTTCATAGCATAGGCTGGTGCGTTCAGGGTGCAGGCCGAGCGTAAACAATTCGCCGTGCCTATGTGATTGGCGCAAAATGCTCACCCACAGCGCGCTCATCTCTTCCACTGTGGTCAGTCCCAACCGCTCGATCAACGACTCATCGTCCGGCATACTATACGGGATACGAACGACATCCGCCTCCAAACTCGGCACGACGGGGTAGCGGGCAGCGGGTTGAGCGCCAAAGAACTCCAACACGCGCGCATAGACAGGTGTCGCAGGCTCGGTCAACACCTCCCACGCGTAGGCCGGGCTGGCGTCGTAGCGCAGGCCGAGTTCGCGTAACACCGTCAGGGTTTCCCTATTCCGGCGGAGATATGGAGCGCGAAAGCCGTGCAGGGTGATGCCGGCTTTGGCGAAGATGCGCTGGGCCGTGGCGAGGTGGCGACGCTGCTCCACCACCGGCAACGCTGAATAATCCACATGCCGGTAGCCATGGATGGCAAACTCAATCCCTTGCGCCTGATATCGCTGAATCAGGCGCGGGTTGCGGCGCAATACGACCGATGTGATCGGTAAAGTGGCCGGGCAATTGTAGTGTTGGATGAGTTGTGTGAGCCGCCTCAGTTCCACATCGAGCCGGGCGGTCGTCAGGCCATAACGACTAGCGATACTGGCGCCACGCCGCACGACGTTGAAGACACCTTTACCCTTGAGAGCAATCGCTAGTGGATTCGGCATGCTTCCCACCCTCAACCCTCAGCCCTGCCAGCGTCGATACACCGAAAGATAGATTTCGCGTTGAAGCTCCCCCCGGTATTGGCCATACAGTTTCTGCGAATGTTCGACCCGTGAGCGCCGCCGCTCGGGGCACTGCATCAATTCTGAGATGGCGCGGGCCAGGTCCTTCGAGTTGTCGGGCTCGAAGTAGCTCAGGCTTGCATCATCAAAATACGTCTGAACCGCATCCAGCCGTGAGGCGAGCACCGGCTTACCCAGGGCGAGGAAATCGTACATCTTGCCGGTGTGCACCAGATGCGAATACGGCGATGCTTTTTGCGCCACCACTCCGACATCGGCGTGGCGTAATTGATGTACAAGTTCAGCCCAGGGCAAGTAGCCGAGAGAGTGAACGCGCGCCTCCAACCCCGCTTGCCGCACCAGCGCTTCGAACTCATCACGATAACCGCCATCGCCGGTGATGATAAGGCGCAGACCGGGCCACTGATCACGCAGCAACCCCATCGCCTGGACCATCGTGTCATGGCCATAGCGTTCCTCGATGGCGCCATGACAGATCAGAGTCAATTCACCGGGGCGTGGCTGTGCACCGTTTGTAGTCAGCTCCGGCCCAAACGAGGCCGGGTCGGGGACGTTGAGCACCACGGTGATCTTGCCCGGCGCAGCGCCGTGCGCGACCAGGTTATCTTTCAAGGCCTGCGTCACCGTGATGACAGCATGAGCATACACCACGCTCCATCGGGCGATGTGGCGCAAAATTGCGCTCGGGAGCGGTGAACGGAATTTGGTCGCCCACAGCTCCGGCATTGGTTCGTACATCATCAACGTAACCTTCGCGCCGAGCAAACGCGGGATAAGCGTCGCAAACACCAAAAAATCCGGCATGGTGTTGACTTGAATGGCGGTGAAAGGATGGTGGAGATGGTCGCGGGTGAGATGCCATGCGGCCAGACAAAAGAAGGCCAGGTACTCCAGCAAATTTCGAAGCGCGCCGCGCTTCTGGCGCTGGAGCGGAAGCCGCCGTACCTCGACCCCCTCAATCACTTCCTGCGGGCGCTCACCGGCCCGGCGCAAGCCGAACACGGTTACTGCGAAGCCACCATCGCGCAATGCCTCAGCCTCACGGCGAACGAGCATATCGTCGGGGTAATACAACAGCCGCACGATCGCGGCGCGGTGTTTCGTCATCCCTTTCCCTCAATCGTTTTGTTTCAACAACGTGTTCAACATCGCAACGGCCGCCGCCCACTGTTGGCGGCGTTCAGTTTGCAAGCCGGCAATTTCGCGGGCGTATCGTGAATGATCGGCCTGCATCTGCCGCACGCCAGCGACGATACCGGCAACGGTGTTATCTACATGCACCGTCCCTTGATGAAACGTCTCGCGTAGAAACGGCCAATCGGAGGTGATTACGGGCCGATCGACCCACACCGCCTCACACGCGCCGCGTTGATTGGTGTGATCCTCGGTCGTCAACGCCATCACCGCCTGAGCCGAGCGCAACAGGCCGTAGTATTGCGCGTCCGGCAGAAAGCCCGTGAGCGTGAGATTCGATGGCAGGTCTTTGGGCAGGCGTTTGAAGCCCTGCACCGGGTCGCCGGTCACATAGAAGCCCACCTCCGGCAAACGGCGGGCCGCTTCGACCACCGCGTGTAGCGGTTCATCGGGCGAGAACGAACTGACCATGACCACGTTGAAGTCGTGCGCGAATGGATACCGTTCACCGACGGGCAAATCGCTGGGGACGTCAGTGAGCACGTCACTCCGCGCCCCCCACTGCTGTACGAGTGATCGCAGATGCGTGTTGGTGACTAGAGTAGTCAACGCTCGGCGAGAGAGAAAGGCGTGCAAGCCCCACGACCATTGCCAGAGCGGCCCCTGCACCGCATCGGTGTGTGAATCAATAATCAGTTGACTGCCCGTGAGCGCACAGTATAGCCACACGAACAGTGGCGCAAAGATCGGTGGATTCTGCACCAACACCACTCGCGGGCGCTCTCGGAACAGCGTCCACAAGGTAAGCACGGCCTGCACAGCGTAACGCACGGGCGCGAGGTAGGGCTTCATCTTGAGCACATGGATCCGGCGCAACGGTAGCCCGAGCTTACGCGCCATCAATTCGCTACGACGCGAATGGCTGGGCTTGGCCCAGGCCAGGAACATTGCGGAGCCAACGTTCAGGCTCGTCACGGAGTCGTGTGTGTCGGGGGATAAGACGAGGTCGGTCATTTCAACTCTGGCGGCAATACAGCATCATGCCGGCCAGCGCCGCCGGGAGGTTGGCGAGTGTCACCGCCTCGCCGCGGGTGATCTCGCTGAATCTGTAGCCGAAACCACCCAGGTACTCCACGATCCGCCGGGCATTCTCCAGCAGCGCGGCGTCGGTCGCGCCGTGCAGTTCCACCAGCAACGCCGGCCGTACACGCTCCAGCGTCGCTCGCATGCCCAGCAGCACCGGGTACTCGTATTCTTCAACGTCAATCTTCACGAAGGTCGGTTCCGGCAACGACTGCTCGCCGATGACTTCGTCCAGCGGGTAGATGAGGACCCGCGCCGTTTTGATCGCCATCCCCTTGTGTGATTTGATGAGGTAGGTTTGCCGGGCGCGATCAAGCGTGCCTAACCCACCGTCGTAATCGCCATAAAGAAGTTCAAGAGTCTGGCGTTCCGCGCCAAGGCCGGCGTTAATCGGGCGCACATTCGTCAGGCCATTCAGAGCGACGTTCTTGCACAGTGTTTTGAAACTTTCGGGGTTAGGCTCGAACGTCACGACGCGGCCCGCCGGCCCGACGGCGCGTGAAAAGTAAAGCATGAAGAGACCAATGTGGGCGCCAACGTCGTAAACGGTCTGCCCGGTGAGGTCGAGGTGGGCAACAAACTGGTTTTCGAATTCAAAACTTGGCCGGGTGAGAAAGCCCAAATCACCCGTGACCTTGAAGCCTTGTGCCAGGCCATGCTTCGCCACATACACATGACTCTTAAGGAGCGATTTGGCCAATCGCTTGATCGGATAGTAGGTTTCACGTTGAATTGTTTTGACGAGCTTGTTCATTGCATCATCCAACCCCATCACATCGGCCCACGGAAAGCAGATCCATTCTAAAGAATTCGTGGCGAGATTCCGGGATACAGGACTAAATGCCTACCCTGACACAAAGCAAGACCCTCGCCGAGCGAATGCTCAATGAGGGTCTTGTCTAGTCAAGCGACAAACGTCGCAACCGGATGTCCGGCAGTACAGTGGCTCAACCCAATTCTACGTACAGGTCAAAGGCCCCAGGTTCAACACACGGAAGCGGTCGGTCGGTAGATTGACGAGATCGTTTTCCCTGAGTAGCCCAGTCCAGCGATTAACGGGTTTGCCAGTGAAGGACTCGGCGATAAAGCCGACGCCCGAACTGCCTTCATCGCCAACGTAGGCGCCATATTCTTGTAGCGCGCGCGCGATGACCCTTGCGCCAGGCGACAGATTGAGGGTGTTCAAATCAAGCGTCGGGTCGAGTTGGATGCGGGCGCCCATTGGCAACGCGCGCGAATCATAACTCCAGCCATAAGTTGCCGTCGCCGGCCACACACGACAACCGTGTCGCGTACCGGCAATCACCATCACCAGGGCATGGCGAATACGTCCATCCTGGATCTCGTCGGCATAAATCATACCGGCCGAGAGCGGAAACCCCGAGGCGCGCGCCGACGACGTCCCCGGCGCCAGAACACCGTTGCCAGTGAGGTCGAAATAAGCGCCCCAAACGGCGGCCCAGGAACCATCGCTACGCTTGCGGGCGCGGTAAAAATCCCACTCCTTCTGGCGCGCCACGTCCACGATGATCATGTGCCCATCGCTCTCAGGGTCAGGCACGGCATTATTGGGAATGGGGACACTCTGAAAAAACGCGCAGTTGGGGCTGCCACAGTCCACGTTGTAACGAGGCGCATTAGAATCGGCCACCCACAGCGGTGCGGAGTAACGATTGATGTTGATCCATGGGCGCGGGTCTTGATAGCTCCGATTATTAAACAGTTGGATCATCGCCGAGTTGTTTGGGTCAATGGCTGGGTTGGCAGAGATGGGGACGTTCCACGGGCTGCTGCTGCTAAAGGGCCGCCATGCCGTAGCATAGGAGATATAAGGAAGATAGACCACATTTCCACCGGTAGCCGGCCCAACACCCTGAGCGCTGGCATTCAGCCCCAGCACGAGCGTGCCGATGAGCACCAGCAGCGAAAAGGTCAATTTCAGAAGTCGCATTTTGCTCCTTGGTCGGCTCTCAAGTTGGTCATGAGTGCTGAAGCGCGCCGCATCTGTGCGATGTTCCGGCGCACGACTGAGGAAACACTCTGCTTAGATCGGTTTCCGTTTTGAATGACGCTATCGCAGACCGCGTCGGTGTGCAAAGCGAAGCTTTGCCTGAGACCGACGCGGTATAGCCCAGATCCTTTCGGAATCCGCTCTAGTAGAATGTGACAGGGTCACTGATTGGAGTAAATTCCAAATTTACTCGCACCAGCCACAAGCCTCCCGAGCGGAACGGCGCGTTTTTTGGCTGTCCATTCGGAGGAGCTTAAGCCCGCGTCAAACAGGAAGTATTCTGGATTGTTGTACTAAGGAGCCGAATGGGTTTGATAGTAGTACACGTCCAGCGTACCGGCCACCAGATTTTTACTGAACGGGTCGAGGTCAAAACTACTGACTGAACGCATCTGAAAATCCCGGTCAGCCAACGCCTCCCAGGTCACGCCACCATCCATCGAACGCAGAATACCGGTGCCCATCCAAATGTGTGGGGCATGTCCAACATAAAGCACCTTGGGATCGTCCGGATCAAACTTAACTGATCCGATCGTTGGTTGATAGCTTTCGCGCGCAAGTGGGCTTAGGGCCAGACCCGTCATCAATGGCTGCAAGTCGCCCGCATCAAAGACGTGCTTCCAGGTTCGGCCACGATCAGTGCTGAGGTATGCCCCATCAATATTGACGCCGATGAGAATGTAGTCAGGATTTGCCGGCGCCACATCCACGGCATAAATCAATCCTTTCCCGATAGTTGAGGAACGCCACTGCGCGCCGGCGTCTTCACTCACATAGATCGTGCCGCGCATCGAAGTGACCGCTACCGTCTCCAGTGCCATGGCAGACACAGCCAAAGCATACAGTTGTTCAGAACTGGCGAGGATCTCATCCCAACGCTCACCACCATTGGTCGTTTTGTAGAGGCGCCCCTCGCCCGATTTCAACTCCAGTGCGACATAGGCGATGTCTGAATCCATGGCGTGGACGGCAATCGCGTTGGCTTGCCATTGCGGATCGCTGGCGCTGGTGGGCGGCAAGCCGTTGACGATGGGTCGCCAGTGCTCCCCGCCATCGGTGGACTTGTTGACAGCGCTCAGATATTGGCCGCTCGGCCCGACACCGGTAGCGTAAATGATTTGAGGCGCGCTGGGTGAGATCGCAAAATCAGACGCGCCCGCCGTTTGGTCTCCATCGGGCGTCGTAAATCCTTGCGCCAGGCTGTGCCAGGTGAGACCGTAATCCAGACTCTTCCACGGCGTAGAGTCCAGAATCCCCAAATAGATCACCGAAGCGTTGTTTGGCTCGAAAGCAATAGCGCGCACGGCTATATTGCCTAAGCCGTTCACAATCAATTCCCACTGCTCAGCGCCGGGGCGCAAGCGATAGATGCCGCGCCACGAGGTCGCAATCACGGTTCCGTCGCTGGCTTGCGCGATGTCCCACAAGTTTTGAAAACCTTCGAACCACGCCGGCGTTGTGGCTGTCTCAAGCGTCATCGCCGACCACCTCTCACCACCCGCTACCGTTCGGAAAAGACCAGGTTGATCGCCGTAAAAAGAGCCGGTGTAAAGAGTCTGGCCGGTCGGGTCGGTGGCATCGAGCAGTAGCCGTTCGTAGCCGAGGCTGGTCGGGTCGAGGCCGGTGCTGATGGGTGAGAAAGTACGTCCGCCATCGGTGCTCTTGTAGATGCCACGCAATGACTGATATTCAGCAGCGCCGTAATCTGTGAAGAACGTATTGGTCGCCACATAAATCGTATTGCGTGCGGCGTCCACGACTACGTCACTGGTCGTCGGCAACGGGATGCGGTCACGCCAGCTTTCCCATGTACCGCCGCCGTCGCGGCTCGCGAACACGCCGTCATCGAACGTCGCTGCGTACAGCCATTCCGGGTTACGCGGGTCGGCCTGCAGCGCCCAGATATTTTTATCGTTGAGCGCGAGTTGTGTGAAAGTCTGCCCCTCGTTGGTGCTCTTCCAAATGCCAGCCCGCTTGTCGCTCTGCGGGGGATTGCGATCCCATCCGCCGACGTAGATCACGTCACTGAGGCCGTTGCCATCGGTGTCGTAACGCGCGGGGTCTGCGGGGTCGAACGGGATGAGGAGGCTGCGCGTGCTCGGCCAGTGCGTGACGCTGAACGCCCGGCCCGTCCCCATGCCCTCGGCATACACAATCTCCCACGTCTTCCCACCGTCGCGGGTGCGATAGAGTTCGCCGTTGGCGGGATCGTCACTCCAGTCCGGTGTGAGGGAATAGACTTCGGCCACGACATATAGCACTTGCGGGTTGAGCGGATCAAGCTCGCTATCTCCCGTTTGGGGGTTGCCGAGATTGTGATTGATCGAAAACCAATGGTCGCCGCCGTCAGTGGATTTGATCACGCCGCCGTTGTCAGTCGTCACATAAATCGTCTGCGGATTCGTGGGATCAATGGCGATGCCGGCTTGCCCGCCGCCGCCGCCAATTGTTCGCCGGGTCCAGCCTGCGGGCTGCGGCTGCGGCGCCGCCGTCGCCGTGGGCGCCACGGTCACCGGCTCGGGTGTGGGTACGGTGCAGCTGATAACGAACATCAGCGGCGCCACCACACTCAGCCGGCGCAGCAGAACGAAGCCGCGCACTTAGCTGGCCCCCAGGAGTGCGAGGCTCGTCGCCGAGGAATTCGAGCGAGTCCACCACGGCAGATTGCCAAACGGCAGAACTTGTACACGCGCACCCTCACGTTGAAAGCGGCGGATAGCCAGATAGGGGCCGGCGATTGGCTCGGCCCCTTCCCACAGTGGTCGCCTCATCGGATAGTAGTCGTGCAACAGAATATACCCTCCAGGGTTGAGCACCTTGAGTGCTCGTGGCACTTCTTGATAGACAACCAGAGCATCGTGCGAACCGTCGAGGAAGATCAGATCAAACTTCGCGGTCACGCTGGAAAAATACTCGAGCGAATTTTGCGTCACAAACTTCACCTGTGAGCCGCATCCCAATTGCTCCAGACTCGCACGCGGCGAATGGCGATTCATCCCCGACCAACTCGCACCGGCGTTGACGTCCTCAATATCCACGGTCGTGACGGTTGCCACGCCATCGGTACCTGAGTTTCGCAGAGCGAGCGCGATGCGGGCGGTCGTAGCCCCGAGCCGGGTGCCGATCTCCAAAACAGAACGCGGCTGAAGATGCCGGATGAGATAGTAGACTGCCCGGCTGTCACCCGAGTTCGAGCCGCCGTTGTTGCTGATGCCGACCACCAGCAACTGGCGTTCGATTTCGGGCCATTCTTGATGCGAGCGAGCCGAATTGAATACATCCGCCAGATTAACCTCACTGATGCTCGCCAAAGCCTGCATCTCACACGCAGTCGTAGGCCATTGCTCAAACTGCCAGCGGTCACGTACATCACGATAAAGCTGTCGCCACTGGCTCGGCCCGCGCAACACGGAGTGAATGAGGGAGGGCATGGTTAATCTCCGTTTTGTGAGGCGCGAGCAGGCAAGCGCCAATCACTGCCAGCGAACAACCCGGCCATTTGTTTAGCGCTCACGTCCACATTGAACGCGCGCGCCACCGTCGTCCGGCCCGCCCGACCCAATGACTCGCGCAGGGCCTTATCGGCCAACAGCCGCGCCAACCCCTGCGCCAGCGCGGCGCTATCACCCGCCGGCACCAGCAGGCCGTTCGCGCCATCGTGAACGAGTTCGGGGATGCCTGAGAGAGGCGTGGAAATAACCGGGCGCTGCAAGGCCATCGCTTCCATCAGCACGACCGGGATGCCGTCCTGATCGCGGTCACGCGCCTGCACACAGGGCAGCGCGAAGACTTCCGCGCGCCGCATCAACTCACGCACTTGCTCTTGTGGCAACGGGCCAGTCAAGTGTACCCGATCCGTCAGCCCGGCTTGATCAATCTGTGTCTGCAACGATGCCGCTTCCGGCCCGCCGCCCGCGATGCGACACTCAAAGTCAATGCCGTGCTCCACCAGTTGCCGGCACGCTTCAATCAAAAAGCGAAAGCCCTTCTTCTCGATCAACCGCCCCACCCCCACGATGAGTGGCCGGGCGTTGGACGGACGCCCCGACTCGGGCACAAACTGCTCAAGCGCCAGCCCGCAGTGGACGACGTGGATCTTGTCCGCGACGTCGGCGCGGGCCATAGTCTGTAGCAGCAAGCGCCGATTGAAATCGGAGATGGGCGTGATGAAGGCGGCAGCGACGATCTTCTCACGCAGCATCACAGGATTGATGAACAGGTCGGCAGCGTGGGCGGCGAAGCTGAACGGGCGACCGGTGAGCCGCGCGGCGACAAGCGCCACCGTGGCCGCGTTCAGCGCGTAGTCGGCATGCAGGTGCTGAACGCCGCAACGCTCCACTTCGGCGGCAGCCCGGACGGCGTATGCGAAATGGCCGAGCGAGCGCAGCCGATTGCGAAGCGGCTCGCCATTCCACACCACGACTAATAAGAATGCGCCGAGGTATTGCGCGGGCCGGGCAAAGAGATAGTGGAAATGCAACCGCAGCAGTTCCCAACCGCTCACCGGAAAAATGTAAAACGTCTCACCTACCAACGCCTGCGCTTCAGCCGAAAGCGCCGCGCGGTCGGGCTTCCACGTCGAGATTGAGCGGACGGTTACCCCGAAGCGGCGCAACGCCAGCACTTCCCGATACACGAAGGTCGTGGTCAGGCTGGGGAACTGCTGCGAGATGTAAGCGACGGTGGGCATCGCCGTCATGCTGTAATTAATCCCTCCGCCGCGACGGGCTGGCCATCCCGCCGTAGCGTTTGGCCTCCGTGGATGATCGCGCTCACGAGGCGACCGGCGGCGTCTAGCCGGAGGTGCGTCAACATGGCATCGCTGCTGAAACCGTCAAACGATTTTTCCTCCGGCTGAGGGCGTTGATCGAGGATGAAATAGTCGGTGGCCGAGCTAAACTCGAGCCGCAGCGCGCGCACACTCGCGCCCAGGTTGAGCGGCGTCACGCGCAGGCGCTCTATTTGCGGCGCGGCGCATGGATAGAGAACCGTGCCGAACTCGACCGGCGCCTGAGCCGTTTGCGTGTAACGCACGACCGGCGCGGGCTGCTTCTCGCTCGAGTGACGCGAGACCCAGCCTTGAATGGGCGCTTCATTGCCAAAGAGGATTTCGGCCGGGATGCGCTGCGCGGAGCAGAGCACCACCCCCCGCCCCTCCGCCCCGATGGCGCGCACGAGTGCTCCTTCGGCCTCCGCCTGCAAATCGGCTGCCAGATGGAAGTGCAAATCGAAGCGGTGGTTGCCCCGACCGGTCAATTGATCGAGCACGATGAAGTAGTCGGGCTTGAGGAAGAAAATCTGTCGCCGATGGACGACGGGGTCAAGCAGGCGTGTGTAGCCATCGTGCTCGCCATCCACGAAATCAAACTGAGGCCCGCTCAGCCAGTGATGGAGCGTCGAGCGCGCGGGCCGCAAGACTCGCCAATCATCCAACAGTATCGTTTGATCCTGTTCGTCAACCGTGATGGTGTTGTGTGCGGCGGTGCTACGGAAGAAACCTCGCCATTCTGCACCGAGGTGATAGCTGTACACGCCGGGGTCAACCAGTAGTGTCTGGCTGTGCGCATACAACTCGAAGCTCAGCGCATCGGCGTGTCCGTGGCCCGGCGCAGGCGGGTAACCGAACGGGCCGCAGTCGAAGATCAAATAAGCAGCCTCCGCTCGCATCACGTAGTAGCCCGCGTGCGAAAAAGCCAGCGAGCGCGGCTCGACAGCCGGCGCATTGAAAAGCTGTGGGCCGGTCAGCCACAGCGTCGCTTCGTCCATCTCAGTTCGGGCGAAATCGGGCCGGTTGAGCAAGGCTGCGCCACTATTCAACGCATCGAAGCGTACGTAGCTATCGCCCAACGCCGAATCCCCGAGCAGCGGCGGCTCGCCGTTTGGCTTGAGCAGCGCACGCTCAAACTCCAGCATTCGGCTGAAGCGCTCCAACACAGCGGTCGGCAATTCAAGCGCATTGCGCCGGCACAACACGAACATTTCGAGCAATTCACTGGTGATAATTTGATGGTACAGCGCGGATTGTTCGGCGTGCACCCCATCGGTATGCACCTGTTTGCGCACCTCGGCCCACAATATGCGCAGACCCGCCGACAGCCACGCGCGCGCGACGCGGAATTCCGGGAACAGCAGGCCGGCCTGCGCCAGCGCCTTGGCCTGCAACAGCAGGTGATTGTTGGGCGAAGTGTATTCGACGTTCGCCGCCAGAAAACGCCCATGCAGCCACAGGCCGCGCAGCAGCGCCAGTAGCGCCCCATCCTCCAGCGCGGCGCGAAAGTGATAGTAGGCCCATGTCCACACGTTGAGGCGATAGGCCACCTCCAACGGGCTGGCCCAGTTGGGCGCGTTCACACCGGGTGGATTGTGCGCCAGCCAATCCAGCAACATCTCGCGGAACGCGCTCAGGTAACGGTCATCGTTTGTATACGCATACGCGCGGCCCAGCGTCACAAAGTAGGCGTGCCGATTGAGTTCCCACCTCCAATCCACGTTGCCGTGTGGCTGGCACCGCCAATCAACGGATTCGGAAAACGTGATGGGCCGCTCGCCGCGGAAGTGGAATGTGCGACGACAGAGGGCGTCGGCAGCGGAGATCGTTTGCGCGCGGACGGCGGCTTCCACGAGTGTGGCTCGTTCGGTTGCCTCCCCCGTTGTGAACGCAAAGGTCGGCTGGGTGCGGGTGCGGAAGTGGGCGGCTGCTTTCCGAGGATCGGGAGAGATTGTGAGTTGTGCGAGGAACGCGGATAAACTGACCTCCTCAGGCCGCCACGCGCCGAGCGCGCGCTGGGCGGACTGCGCGCCGAAACTGCGCGCGAGGTTCAGCCAGTGCGCCGGGCCTTTGTCGAGGAGAGCCTGTACCCGCCACAGCCAGTATCGCAACGTGTCACGCTTCATGCCTCGATCGGCTCGCCATCCAGCACAAGGCGGCTCCACAATTCGAACGTCAACAGCAAGCCGAACTCCACCGCGTAGTTTGTACGCCCTGCCATGTGCTCAGCCAGCATGTGCCGCAGGCCAGCCGGATTGTAATAGCCGCGTTCGAGCGTTCGCTTATCAAGCAAAATGCCTTCGATCCACGGGCGCAGCGAGGTGCGGAACCACAGCGGCCAGTTGGCGCGCTCGCGTTCCGTGCCAAGCGGGACGAGGCCGCCGGTGACCTGGCTGAGGCGACGCTGTACGTAGAAAATCCCGCGTGAGAGAAAGGTGACGACTGGCCCACTCAACCCAGCGGCCACGCCGGTGTAATCGTAAGGGATGCGGGCAAGGTCGGGCCGGGTGCGCTTGATGAGTTCGATCTGCAACCGGCGGTGGATGCGCCAGCGCGCCGGCACGCGGCAGGCAAGGTCGGAAAACTCGTTATCGCTGTACGGGAAGCGTGTCTCGATCTGCGTGCGGGTCAACACCGGGCCGTTGCCGGAGGAACGGGGCCAGCGACTCTTGAGGCAAAAAGCCTCCGCTTGTGCGGCGAATGAGTCACCCCGACATTGTTTCAGCTCCTGGAGCAGGGCCTCAAAAGGCGCGCCGGCTGTGGCGCGGTGTAGCGCCGGGCTTAGGACTTTGGCCCGGAGCGCATCGTTGATGTACACCCCTTGATGATCGTAGAAATGATGCGCGGCCTCCGAAAAAGTTTTGGCTCGCATCAGCTCGTCGTTTAGCTGAATGCCACCCACGATCCCATCTACCCGGCCCATGCCGTAAAAGACCACATCGGCAAAAGGCTTGACGCGGCGGATGCCGTTGAGCATGTAGATGTCGATGACTGTCATCAGTCCGTCGGTGTACCACACGCCCTGCTGCGCGGTCTGCGGCAGAAACTCGGGCCGCAGGTCCAGCGGGTGATGCTGGCCGCCGAGGCGGGCGGCCACTGCGTTGCCGTACTTCACATCCCACGATCCAGCCGGCCCAAAGGTGAACGAGTGGAAACGCGGCTTGAGGCGATCTGGGATGACGCCGGCGGCGAGCCGCGAGTCCAGTCCGCCGCTGACGTACGCGCCGAAGGTGTGATCGCCCTGTGTCTGCCGCTCCACCGCCACGCGCATCATCTCCGCCAGTTCGCTCACATAAGCTTCGCGGGGGCGCTCGGGTTGATCCTGTGCCACCACCGGCTCCCAATACGCACGCACGTGGCACTCGCCGTTGGCAAACGTGGCCAGGCAGCCTGCCGGCAGGTAGCGCACATCGCACAACAGTGTCCGATCCGCCATGACGTGCCGGAAAGTAAACAGCTCGATTAATCCTTGCTCATCCACTTTGCGCGGCACGCGCTGATCCTGAATAATGGCTTTGACTTCAGAGGCAAAGAGAAAGCGCCCGCTGTTCGTGTAAAAGTAGAGCGGGCGATTGGCGTCGCGATCCACCGCGATCAACAGCTTGTCTTGGCGCCGATCGAAGATCGCGACGGCGAAATTGCCGTCCAGATCGCGCACGCACTCGTCGCCGAAGTCTTCGTAAAGATGTGCAAGGATATCGGCGTCACTCTCGCCGTCGAGGCGATGCCCGGCCTGGCGGAGTTGCGCCAGCCATGCGCGGCGTTGAAAGTCGTAGATCTCCCCATCCACGAAGACCAGGACGGATTGATCTTCATTGCCTGCGGGCTGTGGCCCCAGGTTGGTGATGCCCAGGCTCACACGCCCACCGGCGAAAGGCGGCGCGACCGAGGTGTGCGGTTGGTACCACGGCTCGTGTGTGAGGGCAGCTTGCATACGCGCCGACAATGCGCTCAACGGCCCAGCCTCAAGTTCGCGATCATAAATCCCAAAAAGCCCCGGCATGCGTTACCTCCCGGCACGTTCACGGTACAGTGTCTGATAGACCTCGAATGTTTTTTGCGCGACCAAGGCGGCGCGAAAGCGTTGGCCGGCCTGCTGCCGCGCACGCGCGCCCAGCGCTCGGCGCAGTTCGTCGTCGGTCAACAGACGAGTGAGCGCGTTGGCCAGCCCCGGCACGTCACCGTAGTCCACGATCAGCCCGGTCGCCTCGTGAGCGACAAGGTGCGGTATGCCGCCGACGCGCGTACCGATGACGGGTTTGCCAGCGGCCAGCGCCTGTTGGACCACCATCGGCGACATCTCCAAGCGCGAGGGTAACACAAACACGGCGCAACGTTCATACTCCTCCAGCAGGCGCTGCTCGGAAAGTTGACCGAGGAAGTGCACATGCGGCTCGAGGTCGAGGGCCCTCACCCAATGCTGGACTTCGGCCCAATACTCACCTTCATCCGGAGCACCGGCCACGTGTAGATGTGCCGCCGGCACGCGCTCACGAACCTGAGCCAGGGCCTGAATCAGATGGTGGACGGATTTATTTCTATCCACTCGGCCGGCGAACAGTAGACGACCGGGCACTTCGCCGGCGCGCAGCATGAACCATTTATCGGCTATCGGATTCTCGATTGGATAAACCGTAGCGCGGAGAAGATGCCCGTAAGTCTGTGACAGATACGGGCTGATGGCGATCAGGTGACGGGCCTGCCGCAGGCTATTGAATTCCTCGCGCGCGGTCAACGGTCTGCGCACCCAACGATTGAACCAGCCGTGCTCCAGCCATTCTGCGCGATGTCGCATGCCATGCTGCGTGAGGACGGTGGGCCGGTCGGTCGCAAAGGCTACTTCGGCATACGGGCCGGCGATGTGGGCATGGAGGATATCCGGCTGAATGACCGACAGTTCGCGCCTCAGGCGGATACGGTTGACGGCGAAGAAGGTGATGTTGCCGAAGCGGTACGACGCCGGCAGATAGTGAACGGCCAATCGCCCATCGGCGATGACACGACGCGTCGCGACATCTTCGCGCAACGTGACGAGATGAAGCTCGAGGTCGTCCCGGCGGCTGAGTTCAGCAGCGAGATAGCTGACAACGGCTTCGACACCTCCCACGATCCGGGTCGGATCAAGCGGATAGTCACCCAGCATCGCCACGCGGATGGATTGGCCAACGGACACCACATCAACATTGGGCGTTCGAGTCGCAGGTGTCACAGTCATTCAAGGATGGCTCGTTCACTACGCGATCACAACCGGGTGCAACCTGCAGTGACAGCCTGCATGCGATTGTTGCGCATGAGCGTGACGCAAATGGCGGAGTGTGTGCCGCACTCCGCCAAGACCGACCATCCGATCCATTTTCCAGTCACGCTCTCGCCAAAGAGTCAGGCCCGGCCCACTTGTCGTCGCACCGCAGCGGGCCGCGCGCGGGTCTCCAACTGGCGTAGGATAGTTTCCTGTGAACCGATGATAGCGCCCGCCACAAAGAAAAACAATTGATGCGGGAACTCGTGGTTCATCACGACGGTGGATAGGCTGATGACGTAGGCCAACCACATTGCCCAGAAGATGGCAACCAGGTCTGGCTCCACAAACACAGCTGGGTCTCTGGCGCGGAAAATGTGCAAGCCTTCCCGTGTCAGCATGAGCAAAGCCAGGACAAACGGGATAAGACCGAGCAAACCAGCGTCAAGCGCAATTTGCAGGTAGTGGCTTTCAATCGCCTGTAACTCCGAACGCGCCAGGAAGTTCTCGCTGCCGTAACCCAGGATGGGCGCGCGGGCGACATAGGTTAGCGCTGTTTGCCAAATCCCAATCCGGCCATTGAGCGTATCCGCCCCTTCGCCCACGCGCTCGGTCGCCACCGCACTGTCTTCAATTTGGGCGGAAAAGAACCAGCCCGCAAAGGCCGCGCTGACCAGCAGAACAATGAAGAGTGTGCGGAAACGTGGGAAGAAGAAGGGGATGACGGCCAGGCTGGCGATGGTCGCAATCCAGGCCGTGCGCTTGTAAGTGAAGAAGAGCCCACCGAGAGTCAACAGCAGGAACACCACCAGCAGGAAGCGCGCCGCCGGGCGGCGGGTCTTGAGCAAGAGATAAAAGTCAATCGGGATCGCCAGTGAAAACACCAATCCAAACCCATGCGGTGAATCCAGCAGGCCGCGCATGATTCGCAGGCTGCCGCTATCGGTGTAGTACAACAGCCCGGAAATTTGACCGTCGGCAAAAAGGATCTGGCCGGTGGTCTGAGTGAAGATGCCGTATAGCCCGTTGTACGCGCCAATGATGGCAACCGCCCACAGCACGCGCCGGACCGCTTGCTCGTCGGTCACCAGATACTTGGCGATGTAATACAACAGGAACGGGGCCAGGTAAACGTCAAAGACCCATTGCATGTTGTAAGTGATGTCCCCGCTGCGCAAGGCCGCAATCGTCAGCGCCAGGCCGGTTAAGGCCAAACCGAGGTCAACCCGCGTGACGCGCCTGAAAGGATGACGTTCGAGAATGCCGCGCGCCAACACCACAATGAACAGCAGCCCGATGACGGCCCGCCCCAACGTGATGTCCGGGATGCCGGCCCCCATACGGAAGTTGAGGAAGATGAAGTTGATGAAGGGATGAAAGATGATGGTCAGTAACAGACCTTCCAATGGAAAGCGCAGAGTCCCCACAATGAAGAGGCCCATCAGTAGAGCGGTGACCACGACCTCGGCCGCGTTCTGATTAAAGGCCAGCCCGACTCCAAGGCCGAGGGCAACGGCCAGCGCCAGATAGATCAATTCCCTGCGAGCCGGCCCGATCGGAATTCCGAACGAGCCGGTCACAGAGGTTGTACGTTTTGCCTGCGTCATGAATTAGTCAGTTGCCTGCGAAGCGGCCGTCAACGGCCTGGCTTTGGGACGATGGCGTTCCAGATACTCAAGACCAAAGACAAGTACAAAACTGACTACGAGGCTGACCAGCAAACCAAGCGCAAGGATGCGAATGTCGTAGGGCGACATCGGCTCCAAAGCGGGATTACCCGGCTCGACGATCTGAATAAACCGGGCCTGAAGAATCTCGTTTTCTTTGAGCTTGGCTTCTGTTTCCTTGTTCACCAAAAAGGTATAGTAGTCCTCAGACTGTCTGGCCGCATCACGCAACACATCATAGTCTTCGTTCAGCGCGGCCAACCGCACGATATTTTCCTGGTGTTGTTGAATGAGCCGGTCGTAACTGGCGGCTCTACCCAGATCACCATTGACGGCCGCATCGCTACTGTAGAGCGTCAGGTTCCAGATGATGGTGCGCTCGGCTTCAATCTCCGCCTGCAAATCGCTAATGGAGTTTTCGGCTTTGAACGCGACCAGCGCTTGCTTGGCCGCTTGCATACGGACTGCTGCCTCGTTCACCTGAGCCGAGATGAATTCGCGCGCCGAGGCGGACGGCTCGGCCTGCAACTCGCCGAAATACTTGCGGGCTTCATCCACAAGGGTGTTGGCGATGTCAGCCGCCTGCTGAGGATCATTCGCCGTGACCGCCACCCACACGAAAGTCGACTCGGTCGGCTTGTCGGTGGTGATCCACTGGCTGAGTTCCGAGAGGCTCACCGACAGACCCAGGCGATCTTTGGTGCGGCGGAGCACCGTTGGGCTCTGGATGACCTCCAGAAAGGCCGACTGAGTGGCTCGGATTTGCTGATTCTGCGTGGGGCGGTCATAACCCGGATAAAGCGAGACATCCGCGGAGGGCGGCACATTGACCAGAAAGCGCACCGAAGACTCGTACCGCGCCGGGTTCGACCAGGCGCTGACGAGCATCACGCCCAACGCTGCGCCGCACAGAACGATGAACAACCACCAGCGTTTGCGCAGCACGTGCACGTACTCGAGAAACTCTTGCATGCTCATATCAGTTCTCCTTCCAGTTCACATCCGGCTCGCGCCGGATACTCATATCGTTCGATCTTGTCGTGTCACCGCAATGCCTCCGGCGAGGACAGCGTGGGTGGGTGCGCTGCATCGGTCTCTGCCGATGGTCGCAGTCTCTGGTAAACACTTTCAATCGCCCGCGCAAATTGACTCGCCGTGAAATGCGTCTCGACACGTTGGCGGGCCTGCCGGCCCAATTGATCGGTCCATTGCGGGTTGAGAGCCAGCCTGATCATCGCTTCAGCCATCGCCCGCTCATCGCCGACCGGCACCAGCACACCCTGCCGGCCATCTTCGACAATATCCAGGACTCCGCCGGCGCGCGTCGCGATCACAGGTTTGCCACACGCCATCCCTTCAATAATCACCAGCCCAAACGGCTCCGGCGCGGTGGAACTGTGTACCACTACATCCATGGCGGAAATCAACTTCGGGACATCGGCCCGAAAGCCGGTGAAAGTGACAATGTCTTTCAACCCCAGTTCGTGTGTCAGAGCCAAGAGCTGGTCTTGATAAGCCGTGTCCGTCGGCGGGTCCGGTTCCCCGACGATGAGGGCTTTTAGTCGCGGCGCCTGCGTTCGCGCATAGGCCAAAGCACGCAGGAAGACGTCCTGTCCCTTCCACGGCGTCAACCGCCCGATATTTCCGATGACGAAATCTTCCGCACTGAGACCTAGTAGTTTCCGCGTCATCTGAGCCGTAGCCGGTGTCTCGCTGGCCTCTAAGTCCAACCCGTCGTACACCACTTCTCCACGCTGACCCGGCACTGCTTGCTGCACCCGCCTCTCCATCTCCCGTGAGATGAAGACCAAATAATCAATCCGGCGTGTCAGCCAACGGTCGAGCATAGTCGGTGGGTTATAGTCGCGCACGTGGCAAACACACGCAAGGCGATTGAGCCACGCAGCGACAAGGCCACTGTGATTGCTGTTCGGCTGATTGTTCAGGTGCACCAAATCTATCCGCCGGTTGCGAACGATACGGCTGATGCGCAACGCTGCGGGCAACTCATTTCCAAGAAAATACGTGATGGCCCTCAGTTCTGAATACACGTGCGCGGCGCTTGAGCTGAAACGCATCAACCAGGCCGCAATATCCCGCCGGTACGGCGCGGACGTGTTCGTCGCTCTGGTGTCAGCAGCAGCCTCATCTAAAACCAAGACCTCTACACCCAGGGCCCGAAAGCGAGCAGCCAGCTCACTCGGACGCTGGAGCAACACAATCGGCTCATATCGTTCACGGTTCAGGGCGCGTACCAACCTGTACAAGCTGATGACTGAGCCGCCCACACCACTGGCTTGCTCAATGTACAGGACACGCTGCCGATGATCGTTCACGGTGTTTTCTCGGTAGCGGCGTGATTCAAACGACGTTGCATCAACTCAGAAAGCTCGGTCACGCGCGCCTCCCAAGTGTGTTGAGCGGCGATGGTTTTACGTTGCGCCTCTAGAGCGGGGTCGCGTTCAAGGATGGCAATTTGCAATGCCGTCTCCGCTTCTGCCAACGTTGTTGCCGACTGGGCCACGGCTCCTAGTGCGGCTAACGCCGGGATAGGCGCAGCCACGACGGGTTTGCCCGCAGCCAGGGCTTCGTAAAGTTTCAACGGATCCATATGTTGGGTTTCGGGTATGAGACGATACGGCAGCCAACACACTTGCGATCCCAGCACATACTCCGGCACAACGGAAGCCGGCTTCAACCCCAGAAAATGCACGTTGGCGAGTTGCCGCAACCGATCCAGCTCAGTGTTCACATTGCGCGGATTAACTTCACCCATCAACACAAACGACCACTCCGGACGGCGGCGCGCCAGTTGCTCGATCAACCCGAGATCAAGCCGGGCGCTGATCAGCCCGGCGTACAAGATGCGTGGCTCCGGAATAGATTGCAGATCATCGGGCGGTGATGTTGACCGCGCATAAGCCTCCGCGTCAACTCCGTTGGGCACCAGATATGTGTGGGCGTTATAAGGGCGCTTGGCTTCCAACAACTTCGGCGAGACCACGATCACCATATCCGCCCGCGCCAGGAGCTTCCG
>JBQTJD010000626.1:0-11174 GCA_052387475.1 Anaerolineales bacterium
TGCGGGAGCGCCGCTTCGGCTCGGTGGTGCGGGTGGAGATCACGGCCTCCATGCCCGAACACGTGCGCGGCCTGCTTGTCAAGGAGTTGGAAGCCGACCCCAAAGATGTGTATGTGCTCAACCATCCGCTTGGGCTGACGGATCTGCGTGCGTTGTACGGCGGCGTGGATCGCTATGATCTGAAAGACGCGCCATTTGTGCCGGCCTTGCCTCCCCAACTCAACGGGAAAAGCATCAACGGCAATTTGCTCGCCGCCATCCGCCAGGGCGATATCCTGTTGCATCATCCGTATGATTCGTTTCTGCCGGTGATTGATTTTTTGAAGCAGGCCGCCGCCGATCCCGATGTGCTGGCCATCAAGCAAACGCTGTATCGAGTCGGGCGCAACGCGCCGGTGGTGGATGCGTTGCTCGAAGCGATTGAGAACGGCAAGCAGGTGGCCGTGCTGGTGGAACTGAAAGCGCGCTTCGATGAAGAGAGCAACATCAGTTGGGCGCGCAAGCTGGAAGATGAGGGCGTGCATGTGGTCTACGGCCTGCTGGGGTTGAAGACGCACAGCAAAATCGCGCTCGTCGTGCGCAAGGAGGGCGAGCGTATCCGACGCTACGTGCATCTGGCAACCGGCAACTACAACGTCGTCACCTCGCAGATTTACACTGACATCGGCCTGTTCACGGCCGACGACGATATTGGCGCGGATGCCACTGATTTGTTCAACTATCTCACCGGCTACAGCGCCAAGACCAAGTTCCGCAAACTGCTCGTCGCCCCCATCAATTTGCGGCAGCGCATGACCGAACTGGTCGACCGCGAGATCAAGCTTGCCAAAGACAAGAAAGAGGCGCGGCTGATCTTCAAGATGAACGCCCTGACGGATAAAGGCATGATCCAGCAGCTGTATCGCGCCTCGCAGGTCGGCGTCAAGATCGATTTGATCTGCCGGGGGATGTGCTGTCTGCGGCCCGGCGTGCCCGGCGTGAGCGACAACATTCGCGTCACCAGCATCGTCGGCCGCTTTCTAGAGCACAGCCGCATCTACTTTTTCAACAACGGCGGCAACCACGAAATCTATATCGGCAGCGCCGACGTGATGACGCGCAACATTGACCGGCGCGTCGAGGTGTTGTTTCCTCTGCAAGCCCCACATCTGATCAAGCATGTCCGCGAGGACATTCTGGCCACCTATCTGGGTGATGGTGTGAAGGCGCGCGTATTGACCGCGCAGGGCACGTATGAACGCGTGCGGCCCAACAAAGATCAACGGCAATACAATGCGCAAGCGGTGTTGCTCAACGATCGCCTCAACGGCGGCAAGACCCCGTAGCGCCCGTTCAATCCGACGCACCGGTGACGCCGAAAGCGCGTTGTGGCACTGGAGTGTACGCCGTGACGGCGGCGTGATACGTGGCTTCGTAAGCGTGCAGCGTGCGGCTGAGGGTATGCCGCCGCGCCCATTCCAGGCTGGCCGCGCCCATGGCCGCCCACCGGTTTTGTTCGGATGCGAAAGCTCGCATCCAATGAGCGGCGTCCTCCACGCAATTGGCTGAAAAGAGATAACCGTTAACTGAATGAGTCACCAGCTCCGGCAGGGCGCGGGCATTCGCCGCAATCACGGGCCGGCCAGTGGCCATGGCTTCGATGGTGGCGATGCTCTGCAACTCCTGCGGGCTGGGCATGACGAAGCAATCGGCGGCGTTGAGGAGGGGAGGCAGCGCCTCGACGGGGAGGTAGCCGGTGAAGGTGACGCGCTCAGCCACCCGCAGGTCAACGCTCAACGCGCGCAGATCGGCTTCCGCCGGGCCGCGCCCGCCGATGACCAAACGCGCGTTCGGGTTACCCATCTGCGCGAAGGCCCCTAGCATCACATCCAGTCGCTTCTCTCGATCCAGCCGCCCGATGTATAGGAACAGGGGCGCGTCGGGCTGAACGTCGTAACGCGCGCGTGTTGCCGCGCGGTCAAGTTCGGGCATGGGGCGAAACCGCTGGGTATCCACTCCGCACGAGATGGCGGTGACGGGGACGCGCAAGGCTTGCCGGCGCAAAATGGCGGCAGCCGTCTCGGTGGGCGTGGTGACATGATCGAGTTGATTGAAGACCCTCAACATCCAGCGCCACAACATCCCCGTCAGCGCGGCGCGCATGCCGCGTCGCAGAGTGATGACCGGAAAAAAATTGGGCAGCACGTTATCCGGCAGAAAGTGGTTCGTGCCGAGGACGGGCAGGCCGCGCCTCTGTGCGGCGCGGAGCACGCTTTCGCACAACATGTAATGGTCTTGCAGGTGGACGACCTCAGGCGCAAACTCGGTCAGCGCCTGGGTGAGCGTGGGTTCGGGGTTGAGCGTGAGATAGGTCTCGGGATGCAGGCGCGGCAAGTGCAGCGCCGCGACGCCGTAGACGCGCACGCCACGTATGGCCTGAACAATCGCTCGTCGTTGTGTGGAGGGTGCGATGACGGCGACTTCGTGTCCAAGTTGGGCCAGACCTTCAGCCAGGCGAATAGTGAAGGCCGCCTGGCCGTTGGCGCCGGGGTAATACGTCTGGGTTGCAATCAGGATCCGCATAGTCAGGGCCTGACGGGTAGTCAGGGTGCATCCGAAGGCTCGGTGATGGCTTGAGATTGTTGGGTGATGTAGCGCGTGAGCAACAACAACATGATGACGGTGCCTCCGAGCGCCGCCCACTGCAGGCCGCTGTTCAAAGTCTGAATTGATTGACCAAAGAAGTAACCAAAGAGGATCAACCCACCGGACCAGACACATTCGGCGATCCACAGCACGGCAAAGGCGCGCCGCCACGGGACGCGGGCCAGACCGGTGGCGATGAGGGTCGGGATCATCATGCCGAGGCTGAGCTTGGCGGTGAAGAGCAGTCGTTCGGCGCGGGTGTGCACCACCTCGCGCAAGCGCAAAATGGGGCCGGGTTGCAACCCGAAGCGCCGACCGTAATGCGTAATCCACTCCAGATTGCCCAGGCGCCCGACGGAATACCACAGCGCATCGCCCGCAATATTGCCGCCCGCCGCTGCCAGAAAAACCAGAGGCAGGCTCATGTGTCCGGTGGAGGCGGCCACACCGGCGAGCAGGGTGAATGCCGGCCCTTCGAACAATATCAAGGCCGCCAAAAAAAGATAGGCCCACCAACCCCATTCCGCCAACGCGCGCACCAATGTGTCGAGGTTTGTTTCCATGTGGTTATCAACTTAGCGAGATCAGCTTAATGACAGATTATGAACGACTTAACCAGCGGTGACCTGGCCGGGCGGGTTAAGGGTCATACGCGTTCGCCGCTACCGGCGGTGCACATCGCCAGGACTTTGCACACGCGCTATTCCCGCCGATAATAGCTCAAATTGTGAGAGATCGATATGATCCACAACACCCGGCTTGCGGCCTCCTTCACTTCTTTTGATCCGACGGATACGGCCGGGCTGGCGGCCAACCGCGCCGGCGAGGTGACGCCGGAGCAGAAGCGCGCTTTGCGGGGGCGGCTGATGACGCGCTTCATCGGCCTGCTTCTGGCGGTGCTTATCTTCGCGCCGATGTTTGTGTGTTTTGGTGTAGGGGTGTTTAGCACACTGCAAGATGATGAGCCGGGGATCAGCGTGATACTCGGCGTTTTTCTGCTGCTATTCCTCGTCATCGGGTTGTGGTCGGCAATCCAGGCGATCCGCCCCGCACTGGGGTTGATTGATTTGATGGGCAATCGCGTCGAGGCCGCCGAGGGGCGTCTGGCATGGCGCCGTAACGAGTATCGCGGGCAGGTGGAAGGCCGCACGCTCATCTTCCTCCCTGGAACGGAGATCATGCCCGGCGGTTATCGCTTCTATTTTCTGCCGCGCTCCGGTTACATCGTTTCATTGGAGCGCTCGTTTCTCGGCAGCGCGGGCGCCGACCCGCTGACCGAAGTGCGCCGCGCACTACAAGATGTCTTTGGCTTCGTGGATGACGACTTGCCGGATAACCAGGCCGGGCGGTTATCGCAACGCCAGGTGACCGCGCACTTGTGGAGCAACTTTCGCTCGGCCCTGATCATGGGACCGTTTCTGTTGCTGGCATTGGCTTTTATGATTGGATTTCCCGCCGCCTTTGTGGGCGTGCCGTTGCTGCAGGGTGAACCGGTGGGGGAGGGCTGGATCCCGGCGCTGTTCGGCTTGCTCCTCGGCGGGCTGTTTGTGGCGTTTCTCGGCTGGGCCATCCTCTCACCCTTCTGGGATGTGCTGCGCGGTGAGGTGGCCTCGATTGAAGGCGAAGTGGAAGAGCGCGCCATCACGACCGGCAGCGGCAAGAACCGTCGCACGAATTACTACTACATCGTCAACGGCCAACGTTTTGACGTCGGCATGCGCGGGCACGCGGCGCTCGTACAGGGCGGGCGCTACCGGCTGTACTACTTCCCGCGCAGCAAGGGCGTGGTGGCCGTGGAGCCGTTGGGGTAGCGGGCCGGGGTGAAGTGTGACAGAATCAACGCGTTAATCGAAACCCTGCAGCGAAAGGTGTTGCGATATGTCCAGTGCCACTGAAACTCCTGTCGTACTACCAGCGCCGACGCCCGGTCTGCGGCTCAAGATGTCTTACGAAGATTTTCTCGCGTGGGCGGGCGAGGATGTTCATGCCGAATGGGTGGATGGGGAGGTGTTGGTTCATATGACTGCCACAACAATTCATCAACGCGTCGCGATTTTCCTGGCGAGTTTGTTGAAAGCCTTCGTTGAGGCGCTCGAGTTGGGAGAGATTTTTACCGGCCCCATGCAAGTCAAACTCTCACCGACAGGCTCAGGCCGTGAACCGGATGTCTTTTTCTTGACGGTTGCCAAACAAGCGCAATTGCGCGAGAAATACTTTGCGGGCGCGCCTGATCTCATAATTGAAGTGGTCTCCGATGAGAGTGTGAGCCGAGATCGCATTGACAAGTTTGAGGAGTACGAGAACGCCGGAGTGCGCGAGTATTGGATTGTGGACCCGCGCCCGCGTCGCCGTCGTGCGGATTTTTTTCAGTTAGGCACCGATGGCAAATATCAGCCTGTGCCCACGCCTGAAGGCGTTTACCGCTCAATGGTGTTGCCCGGCTTCTGGCTGCGGGTGGAATGGCTGTGGCAGGAGCCGTTGCCCAAGTTGTTACCCACGCTCGAGACTATTCAAAAAGGTGAAGCATGATCACTCAAGCACCCTTTGGCCGCACCGGCCATCTCAGCACCCGCGCCATTTTCGGCGCGGCGGCGCTCGGTAAGGTCACTCAGGCCGAGGCCGAGGCCACGCTCGACCTGCTGTTGCGGTACGGGATCAACCACATTGATACAGCCGCCAGTTATGGCGAGGCGGAGTTGCGGGTTGGGCCGTGGATGAAGCAGCATCGCCGACAGTTCTTCCTCGCCACGAAAACCGGCGACCGCACACGGAAGGAAGCGCGCGAGTCCATCCATCGCTCGCTCGAACGGATGCAGACTGATTCGATTGACCTGATCCAGTTGCACTCGCTCTCCGATCCCAAAGAGTGGGAAGTAGCGCTTGGGCTAGGCGGTGCGCTGGAGGCGTGTATCGAAGCGCGTGAGCAAGATCTGGTGCGCTTCATTGGTATTACCGGCCACGGCGCCGTGATTGCCGATATGCACCGCCGCGCGCTCGAACGGTTTGATTTTGATACGGTGTTGTTCCCGTACAGCTACGTGTTGATGCAGAACCGGCAGTATGCGGCGGATGTTGACGCATTGCTCGCGGTCTGCCGGGAGCGCAACGTCGCGGTGCAGACCATCAAAGCCATCGTCCGCAAACCGTGGGATGGTCGGCCACAAACGCGCGCCACATGGTACGAGCCATTGGAAGATCAGACCGCCCTCGACGCCGCCGTGCATTGGGTGTTGGGGGAGCCGCAAGCCTTCCTCAACACTGCCGGCGACATTCATGTGTTGCCACATGTGCTCAATGCTGCCAGCCGGTTCGCTGCACGCCCTTCCGATGAAGTGATGCAGGCTACGCTGGCACAACAAGAAATGACGCCGTTGTTTGTATAAGAGCAAGGCGCTGAAATACTGAGCAGGATGAAGGCACTGAAGGTCGTTCAAGGCCTTCAGTGTTTTACCCCTCCGGCTCAAGCCTCAAAAGCACACACCCGTGTGGCGACACCTCGGCGCTGAACTGGTCGTCAAAGATGCCCAGGTCGCGCTGTTCCCACAAGTCACGCACCCAGTAGCGGCCATTGATCTCCAGGTCAGACCAGTGCGCGCCGACCGTTGCCCGATGCGGCCCGCGGTTGAACAACCCCACAGCCAGCGCATCACCCCTCAGCGGTTTCTTCCACGTTTCACACAGCGAGTAGCGCGAAACGCGGAAACCCTGCTCACCGAGGGGGTCTTGATCCAGCGCGATGGCTTCGCGGTTGAGCAAGATGGCCTTCGTCGCCTCCGTCAGCGCGCGCACGTCACAGCCAATCATCAAGGGCGCGGCCAACAAACACCATAGGCTGAGGTGCGTGCGATACTCGGCCTCGGTGCAGCCCGGGCCGTGGATGGTGCGGCTCTGGCCGTTCAACCCGACGATCAACATATCCGGGTCATTCCAATGATCGGGGCCAGCGTAGCGTTCCAGTCCGCGTTGCTGCTCAAAGCCGATGGACTCGAAGCTGGCCCAACTGTCTTCGATATCGCCGGTCGTGCGCCATAGGTGCCCGCCGACCGCGCGCCCCCACAGCCATGGGCGATGGTGTCCCCATTCGCAAAGGCCGAAGATGATGGGGCGGCCCGTGGCTTGCAGCGCGCGGCCCATCTTGCCATACAGCGCCTCAGCCGAGTTGCGCGTATCCGGCGCAAAACACCAGTCGTATTTCAAATAATCCACTTCCCACTCGGCGAAGGTCTGCGCGTCTATATCTTCGTGGCCCAGACTGCCGGGCCGCCCGCCGCAGGTCTTCTCGCCTGCGTCCGAGTAAATGCCGAACTTGAGACCGCGTGCGTGGAGGAAATCCGCGACGGCGCGCATTCCGTTGGGGAATTTCTCCGGATCGGGATACAGCCGCCCGTCGGCGCCGCGACTGCCGTGCCAGTGGTCGTCAATGACGACATACGTGTAACCGGCGTCGCGCAATCCACTTTTCACCAGCGCCTCGGCAGTTTCCTTGATGACGGCTTCGCTCACATGCTGGCCGAACTGGTTCCAGCTGTTCCAACCCATCGGTGGCGTAGGAGTGAGAGGTGACATGTCGCGATTAAGTCCGTTATCAGATTTCCTGCCGCCGCGCCGCGGTTCTTTTATCGCCGGTGTTCGGCGTCCCCGTCGGCTCAATCAACAACAGGTGCGTTTCTTCCGTGGCGAATGGACAGTGTTCGACGCCTTTGGGCACCACAAGTAATTCGCCTGGCCCGAGCGTCACCGTGCGGTCACGCAACTGAATGTTGAGTTGGCCCTTGAGCACGAGAAAGAAGTCATCGGTATTGTCGTGCTTGTGCCATACAAACTCGCCCAGCACCTTGACGACCATGACGTCGCAGTCGTTGAACTGCGCCACGGTTTTGGGCGACCAGTATTCCGAAAACTGATTGAGCTTGGCGTTCAGGTTGACTTTGTCTTTCATCAAGTCGCTCCCATGGGAAGACACGGCATTAGTCCTTCACAACAAACTCGTCGTACCATTTCGCAATCGTAGCCGCGTGACTGTGCGTCCACAATTTCCACATTTCGCGCACATAGCGCTCAACCAACGCGGCGCGGGACTGCGGCGTAGCAGCGTGGGCGATGTCGGCCACGTTCAGCGAGACGGTGAAGTCGGGCGAGGTCAGCCAATGGAAGCGCCCATGCTTCTCGCCCAGCTTTGCCCGCAGCGCACGCTGCCGCACCCACACCAGCCGTCCTAAATCCGTGCCCTTCACAAACACCGCATACAGCGCGATCAGATGCACGGCCACCGATTGTGTCGCTTGATTCGACGGCGTGCCGGGATGTTGCGCCGCGTACGCATCCACCATCTGCGCCAACGCCGGGGTGGGCGCGATGGGCGGCTCGCCGGCATTGAGCATGGCCGAGTAGATGGCCCAACACGCCGCCGACGCGCCGATGTAGCGATGGGTCGGGCCGGCTACGGCGGGGAGCAGTGCGCTGCAGCCGGGGCAAGGTGCGATGAGGGTGCTTGAGATTGTTGCTTGCGGAGATATCCCGCCCGGGAGACGCCCCACCGGGCGTCTCTACATCTCCCTCAACCGTGCCTCCACCTTCGCGCGGCTGGCCTGCGCCTCGGCCAGCTTGGCGCGCTCACGTTCGACCACGGCCGCCGGAGCTTTGCTGGCGAAGTCGGAGTTGAGCAGGCCTTCACTTTTCGCGATCACTTTGTCAAAGTCGGCCAGTTCCCTTTCCATCCGCGCGTGCTCGGCGCTCAGGTCCACCATGCCTTCAAGGGGTAGATAAATCTCAGTGCCTGCCTCCACCACCGCCACCGCGTTCTTCGGCGGATCAGCGATGCGCTCGGCAATCATCAGTCTTGAGTCATCAATCTTCGCCAACACACTGATTACCGTTGACTGTTCACTCAACCACTGCACTTTATTCCCCGCCGCAATCGCCGCCGGGATGCGTTTGGTCAACTCCACCTTTTTCTCGGTGCGCACATTGCGGATGGCGCGGATGATGGCGCGCACGTGTTCGAACTGCTCGATGGCGGTAAGCGAAGCGTCGGTGTCCACGCCTCGGGACTCGGGCCAGCGGGCGATGATAAGAGCGGGGGCTTCCCCCACCGCCTTCGGCAGTTTCTGCCATACGGTTTCGGTGATGAAGGGCACATACGGATGCAACAGCCGCAAGGCTTGATCCAGCACATGCACGAGGATATCGCGCACGCGCTGCTTGGCAGCATCATCATTTCCTTGCAGTGTGATCTTCGCGATCTCCACATACCAATCCGCGAAGTCGCTCCACAGAAATTCATACGCCAGGTTGCCAGCCTGCCCGAACTCGTACGCGTCAATCAGCCGTGTGGCATCGGTGATGACCTGATTGAGCCGCGAGAGAATCCACCGGTCGGCCAGCGACCAGCGACCAGCGACCAGCGGCTGGCGTTCAAATCCATCCGGCAAATTCGTCACGATAAAGCGCGCGATGTTCCAAATCTTGTTGGCGAAATTGCGATTGGACTCGACCTTTTGCAGGCTGAGGTTCATATCGTTGCCCGGCGTCCCGCTGGTGAGCAGGGTGAAGCGCAGCGCGACGGTGCCCATCGCCGCGATGCCGTTCGGGAACTGTCGCGCGATCTCATCGCTGGCGCCCGAGGTGCGGATGACCTCACCGCTCACGCCATCCATCAGCCAGCGCGGGTCCATCACGTTGCCGAGGGTCTTGCTCATCTTGCGGCCCTGCTCATCGCGGATAATGCCGTGCAGGTACACGGTGTAGAACGGCGCCTGGCCCGTGTACTCGAGGCCGGACATGATCATGCGCGCCACCCAGAAAAACAAAATGTCGTAGCCGGTCTCCAGTACACTCGTTGGATAGAAGTATCGAAGGTCGGGCGTTTGCTCCGGCCAGCCGAGCGTGCTGAACGGCCACAGCCCGGAGGAGAACCACGTGTCGAGCACGTCGGGGTCTTGTTCGAGCTTCACCTCCGGACCGTGCTTGGACCGCGCCAGTGTATAGGCTTCTTCCTCAGTGTGTGCGCAGAACTGCTCACCGTCCGGCGTGTACCACACGGGGATGCGATGGCCCCACCACAATTGCCGGCTGATGCACCAATCCTTGATGTTCTCCAGCCAGTTGAAGTACACCTTCTCGAATCGTTCCGGCACGATGCGGATGCTGCCGTCTTTGACGGCAGCGAGAGCGGCATCCGCGAGCGGCTGTATCTTCACGAACCATTGCTCGGACACCATCGGCTCGACGATCTCGCCGCCGCGTTGCGAGCGCGGGGTGTTGCGCAGGTACGGCTCTTCTTTGATCACCAGTCCAGCGGCGCGCATGTCGGCCCAATACTTCTCGCGCGCCTCGAAGCGGTCGAGGCCTTTGTACGGTCCGCCGACAGCCGTCACCTTGGCCTCACGGTCGAGCATCGAGATGATGGGCAGCTTGTGCCGCGCGCCGATTTCGTAATCGGTGAAGTCGTGGCCGGGCGTGATCTTGAGCGCACCGGTGCCGAAGTCGCGCTCCACCGCTTGGTCGCCGATGATGGGGATTTCGCGGTCGAGGATAGGCACGAGCGCCTTTTGCCCGATGAACTTTTGATAGCGCGGGTCGTCGGGATGCACGGCCACGGCGGTGTCACCGAGGATGGTTTCGGGTCGCGTCGTCGCCACGGGTATGAAGTCGGTGTCTGCGCCACCGAGGCCTTTGATCCGATACTTGAAGTAGTAGAGCTTCGCTTGTTCTTCTGAGTATTCGACTTCGAGGTCGCTCACGGCGGTCTTGAGGCCGGGGCTCCAGTTGATGAGGCGCGGCCCGCGATAGATCAGGCCCTTGCGATACAGGCGCACGAAGGCCTCGCGCACCGCCTCGCTCAGGCCGTCGTCAAGCGTGAAGCGTTCACGGCTCCAATCACAACTCGCGCCCAACCGCCGCAGTTGGTCGTAGATGATGTCCCCATATTTCTCCTTCCACGCCCACGTGCGCTGCAGAAATTCCTCGCGGCCCAGTTCCTCGCGCGTCACTTCCTCTTCGCGCAGGATCATCTTCTCCACCTGTAATTGCGTGGCGATGCCGGCATGGTCGGAGCCGGGCACCCACAGCGTCGGCTCGCCTTTCATGCGGTGATAGCGGATCATAAGATCTTCCACTGACACGAACATGGCGTGGCCGAGATGCAGTTCGCCGGTGACGTTGGGCGGGGGGATGGCGATGACGAAGGGCTTGCGGCCTGGGTCGTGCCCCGGCTCGTTCGGGTCGTTGCCCGGCTTGAACCAGCCGTTCGCCTCCCACCACGCGTACAGCACGCGCTCGATGGATTGGAAGTCGGAGGTTTTGGGGAATTCGTTTGTAGGCATTCAGTTACTCGATGCAAAAAGCCCTCGGCCACGAATGAACACGAATTCGTTCGTAAAACTCGTGTAATTCGTGGCAAAGAAAACGGCCCTTCATCCGTGAGGACGAAAGGCCGCTGCTTCCGTGGTGCCACCTCGATTCACCAGCCGGAGCCGGTGCGCTTGGTTCGCTGTATCGGGCTTGCCCGCGCTGCTCTACTCCATCGAAATGTTTCTGCAACGGACTCG
>JBQTJD010000627.1:0-10721 GCA_052387475.1 Anaerolineales bacterium
TGACGAATGGCGTCGTTGGAGATGCCGCCATCGTTCGGGTCGCCGGGGCCGGGAGAAATGACCAGATGACTCGGCGATAGGGCGACGAGGTGCTCGACGGTCACTTGATCATTCCGAAAGACCTGCACCTCCGCGCCCAACTCGCCGAAGTATTGGACGAGGTTGTAGGTGAAGGAGTCGTAGTTATCAATCAGAGCCAGCATGATGGAGACGAAGGACGGTGGACTAAAGACGAAAGTCGGTCACTTCATGGCCGGCTTTCGACCTTCGTCGGTCGTCGTTCGTCAAGCAGCGTCGTACTCTCCAAACAAATCAATTACATCGGCAAACAAATCGAGCGAGTAGCCGAGGCCGGTGGCGTCGCGGACGAGGCGCAGCGTCTCTTTGGCCTCAGCCTGCATGCGGCGGATGCCGGTCGCGAGGACATCCTGCGCGAGGTGCGGGTGGCTAAGATAGTACGCGCGCTTCTCGCGGAACGGCTCGAGAAACGTGTTGAGTGCCTGCGTGAGTTTGACCTTTACTTCCACGTCGCCGACCTTGCCCGCGCGATAGCGATCCTTTAACTCGGCGACCTCCGCCGTGTTCGCGTTGAAGGCGTCGTGATAGGTAAAGACCGGGTTGCCCTCGACGGTGCCGGGGTCGGTGGCGCGCAGGCGATTGGGGTCGGTGTACATCATCTTCACCTTGGCCTCGACCGTGGCCGCATCATCCGAGAGGAAGATGGCATTGCCCAGCGATTTACTCATCTTGTTCTTGCCGTCGGCGCCGATGAGGGTAGGCGTGTCGCCGATGAGGGCCTCCGGCTCGGGGAAGACTTCGCCGTAGAGCAGATTGAAACGCCGGGCCAGTTCGCGTGCCAGCTCGACATGCGCTTGATTGTCTTTGCCGACCGGCACGATGTGCGCGCGCGGCAGCAGGATGTCGGCGGCTTGCAGCACCGGGTAGCCCAGCAGCCCGAACGGCATCGACTCGAGGTTGGCGTCGCGGGCCATGTCCTTCAACGACGGAATCCGTTCGAGGCGCGGTACGCTCACCAGCATCTCCAGAATCAAGTTAAGCTCGTACGTCTCCGGGATAGCCGATTGCACGAAGATGGTGCTGAGCGCAGGATCAATCCCCACCGCAAGATAATCCAGCACCGTCTCGCGGATGAAGGTCGGGATCTCACGGATGAAGTTACGCTCGGGCCGGGTGGTCAGCGTGTGCAGGTCGGCGATGATGAAAAATGACTCGTACTCATGTTGCAGCTTCACCCGGTTCGCCAAACTGCCCACATAGTGCCCGAGGTGCAGCCTGCCCGTGGGCCGGTCACCAGTGAGTAAGCGCTTCTTCATGGTTGACTCCTTTTCTTGAAACACAGAGAACACAGAGCTCACGGAGAGAGAATTAACCGTTGATGACCCGACTGATTCCGTCCTTGAGCAGCGGAACGTTGAAATTAATCAGCAAGCCTACCCGCAGGCTCGCGAGGCGGAGATAAGTCAGGAGTTGGATTTCATGAATTGGTTGCAGGGCGTTCACGGCCTTGACCTCGACGAGAACTTTTTCGTCCACCAATAGATCGATCCGATAGGCCTCTTCAAGGCGCATTCCCTTGTAAACCAACGGCAATACTTTTTGGCGCTCTACTTGTCGTTTCCTGAGTGTAAGTTCATGGGCCGTGCAGGCTTCGTATGTAGCCTCGAACAGGCCCGGCCCCAGATGCCGGTGAACCTCGATTGCGGCGCCGATAATGGCCTCAGTGATGGCATTCTCTTCCATCTCACGCTTTCTCCGTGTTCTCTGTGAACTCTGTGTTTAAGAAGCCTGCTCTGCGAGTTCGACGGCCCTCATCATCGCCCGGGCTTTGCTCAGCGTCTCTTCGTACTCGCGCGCCGGGTCAGAGTCGGCCACGATGCCGGCACCGGCTTGCACACTGACTCGGTTCCCATGCGCCACCAGCGTGCGAATGGCGATGCAGGTGTCCAGCGCGCCATCGAAAGAGAAGTAGCCGACCGCACCGCCGTAGGGGCCACGCGGGCCAGGTTCCAATTCCGCAATGATCTCACACGCCCGCACCTTTGGCGCGCCGCTGAGTGTGCCGGCGGGGAAGGTGGCGCGCACCAAATCAAACGCCGTCATTTTCGGGCGCACCGTGCCCTTTACGTGCGAGACGATATGCATGACATGTGAGTAATGCTCGACGGTAAAAAAATCCGGCACCGAGATGGAACCGTATTCGCACACGCGCCCGAGGTCGTTGCGCCCCAAATCCACCAACATCACATGCTCGGCGCGTTCTTTGGGATCGGCGAGCAAGTCCTTTTCAAGCGCGGCATCTTCGGCGGGAGTCTTACCGCGTGGCCGTGTGCCCGCAATCGGACGCAGACCCGCGCGGCGGCCCACACGGCGCTACAACAGCTCGGGCGAGGCCCCGACGAGATAGAGCGACTCGCCGTCCACCTTACCGAATTCAAAGTAGAACATATACGGCGAGGGATTGAGCCGCCGCGCCGCGCGATAGATGCTAAACGGATGCGCGCTGGTCTGCCGGGTGAAACGTTGCGAGAGCACAACTTGAAAAATATCGCCGACGGCGATGTATTCCTTCGCCGCGCGCACCATCTGTTCGTAATCGGCCTGAGCCATGTTGGACTCGAAGATTGATGACTGATGACTGATGGCGGATGATGGGGGATTGGGCATAGGCCCGCGCAATAGGGCTTCGATATCGTTGAGGCGCGCCTCGGCAGCAGCCATAGCACCGTCAAAGTCATAAGTCATGAGTAATAAATTGCTGCGCGCGTGGTCGAAGGCGACGAGTGTATCGGTGAGCAGAAAGATGGCGTCGGGCAACGCGGGCTGGCCGAGGCGCGCGTCGAGCGTCGGCTCGAAGTGGCGCAACGTCTCGAAACCGAGGTAGCCGACAAGTCCGCCGAGGAAGCGTGGGAGGCCTTGCCGATCAACGGGCGGGAATTGCGCGAGTTCGGCTTGCAGCGCGTGCAGAAAATCGTGGCCCGACGTAGGAGCGGATTGCATCCGCGATAATGAAGTGGGGATGATGCGTGTGCCTTCCGGCGAGTCGCACGTGAGCGTGTGGCCGTGCAACGTGTACCGCGCGCGCGGGCTGACGCCGATGAAGGAGTAGCGAGCGATGCGCTCGCCACCTTCCACAGACTCAAGAAGAAAAGATGGACCACGTCCGCGCAGTTTGAGGTAAGCGGTGGTTGGCGTGTCGAGGTCCGCGGGCAGCTCGCGCACTAGCGGACGCGTAGGCGCGTTGTGAGTGATGGGGGAGGGGAGGGTTGCTTCGGCGAGCATGGGCAGCTCCAAACAAAAAGTCTCCGCCGTCGCTGGGACGAAAGGAGACTTTCGTGGTGCCACCCAACTTCTGAGACTTCAGCTCTCACCTCGCACAAAGTTAGTTGCGATGGTGGAAAAAGAAAACCCTGTTGTGATGACAACAGGGTTGGGAAAGCCAGTCTCACTTTTGCGGCGACGCTCGGCTGTCGATTAATCGCCTCGCGGGGTAACGGTTGCGTACCGGCTTGGGCTATTTGTTGACCGGGCATCCACAAGGGATGCCCCTACACGTTTGCCTTTGCAACTCGGAGGTCCATTCCGCTTCGGCGCACGGGTGGGGCTTGCATCAAATTCTGTCCCACTCTCTGACCGTCGCTGTGAAGCGTACTCGTCCTCGTCAACGTTTTTGTCAGCACGGATTGTGTGCTGCGTATTCAGTTGGCATGCTTATAGCACACACGCGAAAGCGAAGTCAAGTAGCAATTTGCCCGAACGATCTTTGTTTTCTTTTGTGGGACTTCGTGGACTCAATACCGCGCCAGTTCTTTCAATACGTCGCGCGTGAGGCGGATTTCGAAGTGCTTGGGGCCGCTGGTATCGGCAGTGAGAAATGGAAGTGAGATGGTGGTGTCGGCCTGGCTCTTCAGGTCGCGCAAGGCCTTGTGCGCCGCCTCGGTAATGCGCTGAAACGCGACTTTGTCTTCGGCCACCTTTACGCCCGTCTGCTCGAAGGCCTGCGAGCACAGCCAGGTAATGACGGCTTGCTCTTCGCGCTCAGCGCCGGAGGTGAGGAATTTGGGAAGCACGCGCGAGAGGTTCGGCGTGGCGGTACCTTCGCGGCGGCGGAAGTATACGCCAAGAGTGTAGGCGATGATGATGACCACTGCCGTGACGAGAACGAGCGTAACCAAGCCGTTCATACCATCCATCCATATCACCGTGAGCCTGAGTTGCAACAATAGTTTAGCCGAGAATCAGGTTTGGTCAATGAGGCTGAGTATTAGGTCTTCGCGCGCTATCGCATCCGGTTCGGCGGTGAGGTGAGCGCGCACCGCCGCCGCTGCGCCCAGCCGCGCCAGCGCCCAACCGGCGTGCGCGCGTACCAGCGGGGATGTAGCCTCCCGCAGGAGAAGGGTCAGCGGCGGGATCAGCGCCTCATCCCGTGAATTGCCGGCCGCGATGCATGCATTGCGTCGCAGCCGTTCGCGCCCGATGCGTTCAATGGGTGTGTCGCCAAAACGGTCGGCGAACGAGTGCTCATCCAATGCCAGCAGTTCGCTGAGGGGCGGCGCGGCGCGGTCAACGCTCAGCGGGAAAAATTCAGTGACCTGCGTCTGCACCGCGAAGCGATTCCACGGACATACGGTCTGGCACACATCGCAGCCGAAGACCCAGTTGCCCATGCGCGGGCGCAGATCGTGCGGGATGAAGCCTTTGAGTTCAATCGTGAGGTAACTGATGCAGCGGCGCGCGTCGAGGATGTAGGGTTGTGGGAAAGCGTCGGTGGGGCAGGCGGCGAGGCAGCGCGCGCAACTGCCGCACATCGTCTCGCGTGCCGGCTGGTCGTAGTCATCAAACTCACCTGTGGTGAGGATCTCACCGAGGAAGAAATCGCTGCCGCGCCTCGGGTGGATCAGCATGGTGTTCTTGCCGATGAAGCCGAGGCCGGCGCGTTGCGCGTGATCGCGTTCGAGCAACGCGCCGGTGTCCACGTACACACGCGCCATTCCCCCGAGGGAAGCGGCCAATTCTTCGAGGCGCGGCGCCATCACGTCGTGATAGTCGCGCCCCCACGCGTAGGCCGCGATCCGTCCGCGTGCCGGGTCGTTGAGAATGGAATCGGGCAATCTCAGCGTGTGGAAATCCAATCCCACGATGACGAGTGATTTTGCCTCCGACAAAATCACTTTAAGGTCACGCCGCCGGGCCACGCGGTCCGCGCGGGCCATGTAGCCCATCTCGCCGTGCAGGCCCGCTTCGATCCAACGGAAATAAGCCTCGAGGTGTGGTGCGGGCCGGGCGGGCGAAACGCCGACTAGGTTGAAGCCGAAGCGCCAGGCATTAGCCTTGAGTTCAGTGGCAGAGAGCACTTGCCCATCGTATTCTGTATTGCGTATTGAGTAAAGTCAGGATACGAGTTACGCAATCCGTTTCACGTTTTCAACCGATTGTGTCATAATTCGGCCTACCCCAAATTCACCACACTGTTCGGAGGAGAATCATGAATCGCAGAGCCTTAGTTTCCATTGGCCTGGCGTTGGCGGTCGTATTGGCCGCCTGCGCGTCGCCCGCTACGCCCGCGCCTGAGGCGCCGGTCAAGGGCGCCCCCCTGCAAAGCATCGGCGAGGGGGAGGGCGAAGTCGCCATCATCTCGTGGGCGGGCTACATTGAGCGCGGCGAGACCGATAAGAATTTTGATTGGGTGACGGAGTTTGAGACGAGCAGCGGCTGCAAAGTCACCAACAAGACGGCCGCCACCTCGGACGAAATGGTGGCGCTGATGAACGAGGGCGGCTTCGATCTGGTGACCGCCTCGGGTGACGCCAGCAACCGCCTCATCGCCGGTGGCCGGGTGCAGGAAATCAACATCGGCCTGATCCCGAGCTACAGCAAAGCTGACCCGCGCCTGCAAAACGCGGCCTGGCACACCGTAGACGGCAAGCACTATGGCGTGCCCTATCAATCCGGGTCGAATGTGTTGATGTACAACACCGAGGTCTTCGGCAACCAGCCGCCGACGAGTTGGAGCGTGGTCTTTGAAGAGACGACCCTGCCGGACGGCCAATCGAACAAAGGCCGCATCCAGGCCTACGATGGCCCGATTTACGTGGCCGATGCCGCGCTGTATCTGAAAACGCACAAGCCCGAACTGGGTATCAAAGATCCTTATGCATTGACCCGTGATCAGTTCAACGCTGCGCTCGACCTGCTGCGCCAGCAACGTGAACTGGTGAACCGCTACTGGCACGACGCCTTCATCCAGATGGATGACTTCACCAACGAAGGCGTGGCCGTCTCCAGCTCGTGGCCGTTCCAGGCCAACCTGTTAGCGCTCGGCGGCGCACCCATCGCGTATGTGGTGCCCACCGAAGGCGCCACCGGCTGGGCCGACACGACCATGATGCACATTGACGCCCCGCACCCGAACTGCGCGTACAAGTGGCTGGAGCACTCGCTCAATCCCAAACTGCAAGGTGACCTGGCCGCGTGGTTCCAAACCATCCCCGCTGTGCTGGACGCCTGCAAGGGCAACGCCCTGCTGACCGACACCGGCTGCGAGGCCAACGGCCTGAACAGCTTCGACAAAATCCTATGGTGGCGCACGCCCACCTCGGATTGTGGCGATGGCCGCAAAGACTGCGTGCCGTACTATGAGTGGGTGACGAGTTACGTCGCCGTCATCGGCGGACGCTAATCGTCGTAAAACGTAATGCGTGAAACGTGAAGGTCGCGTGGCTTGTGACGCTTCACGTTTCACGTTTTACGGAGCTGTCAGAGTTTCATCTTTATCAACACATATTTGAATGACTAACCCTTCCCCCGCCGTCCGCTTCACTAACGTCAGCCGCTATTTTGCCGAAGTCAAAGCTGTGGACGATGTCAGCCTCGACATCGCCAGCGGTGAGTTCTTCACCTTGCTCGGCCCTTCCGGCTCGGGCAAGACCACTTGCCTGCGGATGATTGCGGGCTTCGACCATCCAACTGCCGGCGCGATTGAGTTGTATGGGCGAGAGGTGACCAACCTGCCGCCTTACGAACGGGATGTGAATACGGTCTTTCAAGATTACGCGCTCTTCCCGCACATGACCGTCGGCGAGAACATCGGCTATGGGTTGATGATCAAGAAGGTCGGCCAGCCGGAGCGCGAGAAGCGCGTGGCGGAAATGCTGGAACTGGTGCGGTTGCCGGGCCTCGCGCGCCGCAAGCCTTCACAACTCTCCGGCGGACAGCGGCAACGGGTCGCCCTCGCGCGCGCCCTCATCAACAAACCGCGTGTGCTGCTGCTCGATGAACCGCTCGGCGCGCTCGACCTCAAGCTGCGGCAACAGATGCAGATCGAGTTGAAGGCCATTCAACAACAGGTCGGCATCACCTTCATCTTTGTCACGCACGATCAGGAGGAAGCGTTGACGATGAGCGACCGGCTGGCGGTGTTCAATCAGGGCAAGATCGAGCAGGTCGGCGCGCCGGCTGAAATTTACGAAAGCCCGCGGACGGTGTTCGTGGCTGGCTTCGTCGGCATCTCGAACATCCTCAACGGCGAGGCCGCCCGCGCGCTAACCGGCTCCACCGGCACGCTCACTGTGCGCCCGGAAAAAATTCATGTGCGCGCGCCCGGCGCCCCGGTGGCCGACGCCGAATGCGCCGCCGATGGTCACATTCGCGAGGTCGTCTACCTCGGCCTCAACACGCGTTACCTGGTGCAACTCGATACGGGCGGCGAGCTGACCGTCATCGAGCAGAACCTCCGCACTACCTCGATGGAGGTGCTGGCAGCCAAGGGACGCCCGGTGCGGTTGGTGTGGGAACGCACACACAATCGGCAACTGGCCGATAGCCGATAGCCGATGGCGACCACTTCCTCTCCCCTGCCCCCGCGCTCCTCGGCTTCCAATCTCCTGAGCCAACTCTCCACATTTTTCTACACGCGCCCCTGGTTGTTGCTGCTCGTGCTGCTGCTGCCGCCATTGTTGTGGCTGGGCGTGGTGTATCTCGGCTCGCTGTTGGCGCTGTTGGTGCAGGGCTTCTATTACATTGATGAGTTCACCGGCGTGGTCGTGCGCCAGTTTTCGTTGCGCACCTTTGCCGAGTTGTTGCAGCCGGCCAACCTCGACATCTTCCTGCGCACCACATCGATGGCGGCCGCGGTGACGCTGGTCAGCGCGCTGCTCGCCTTCCCGCTGGCGTATTACATTGCGCGCTACGCACAGGGGCGGCTCAAGGCCATTCTGTACCTGGCCGTCATCCTGCCGCTGTGGTCGAGCTACATCGTGCGCGTGTATGCGTGGAAGACGATCCTCGCCAAAGAGGGCATCGTCACCTGGCTGTTCAATTCCGTTGGATTGGGCGGCGTGCTCGAGGGCGTGTTGCAGTTGCCGGTGATTGGCGGCTCATCGCTGTCCACCTCGGCGCTGGGGATGTTCCTCGTGTTCGTCTACATCTGGCTGCCGTACATGATTTTGCCTGTGCAGGCCGCGCTCGAACGGGTGCCGAAGAGTTTGCTGGAGGCCTCGGGCGATTTGGGCGCGCGGCCCGGGCAGACATTTTGGAATGTGACGCTGCCGCTGGTATTCCCCGGTGTCGTGGCTGGTTCGATCTTTACCTTCTCGCTCACGTTGGGTGATTTCATCATCCCCGGTATCATCGGCGATTCAAGCTACTTCATTGGGCAGGCGGTGCTGCGCCATCAAGGTACGGCGGGCAACATCCCGTTGGCGGCGGCGATGACGGTGGTGCCGATGGCGATTATGGGTGTGTATCTATTGGTGGCGCGCAGGCTAGGCGCGTTCGATGCGCTGTAGCGGCTGGAACTGAGGGAAACGAAGGAGTTACGAAGATGAATCAACAACTGGTCCGCAATGTCGCCCTGAGCGCATACGCCAAGTCGTTGTATTTCACAGGTCTTCTCGCGCGAAGGGCCTCTCTGCGCTCGGAGGAGGCCCTTCGTACGCAACCGATCGAGCAAATCGAAGACCGCGCCTATGCGCTCAGGGCGACATGAACTGCGTAATTCCTACGAAGGAAACACTGCCATCTCTCACTTGCTACCTGCAACTTCAATGGATTCGCCCAAGGCCCCCCTCGGTTTGACCCTCGCCGCCATCGGCGTGCTGTTGTTCTTGCACGTGCCGCTGGGCATCATCGTGCTGTACGCCTTCACCACCGAGGAGGCCGCGTTCACGTTTCCACCCCCAGGGCTGACGTTGCAGTGGTTCCCAACGGCGTGGGCGCGGGTGGATTTGTGGGAGGCGCTGTGGCTGTCGGTGCAAGTGGCCGGCGTGGCGATGGCGCTGGCGCTGGCGCTGGGGCTGTTGTGCGCGCTGGCCGTCAACCGGCGTTTTTTCGGCAAGGAGTTCATCACCTTCCTCGTCATCCTGCCGATCGCGCTGCCCGGCATCGTTACCGGCATCGCGTTGCGCTCAGCCCTCAACTTGATGGATTTGGACTTCAGCTTTTGGACGATTGTGGTCGGCCACGCCACGTTCTGTATCGTGACCGTGTACAACAACGTCATCGCCCGCTTGCGTCGCACCGCGCCCTCACAGATCGAGGCCTCAATGGATTTGGGCGCAAACGGCTTTCAGACCTTTCGCTATGTGCTATTGCCGACCATCGCCACCGCGCTGCTGGCCGGCGGCATGCTGGCTTTCGCGCTTTCCTTCGACGAAGTTATCGTTACCACCTTCACCGCCGGCCAGCAAACCACGCTGCCGATTTGGATCCTCGAGCAACTCTCCCGCCCGCGCGACCGGCCCGTCACCAACGTGACCGCCCTATTCGTCATCGCCGTGACGACGATCCCGATTTTGCTCGCGCACCGGCTGACACAGGAGAGGGAGTAAGGCTCAAGGTGTAAGGCATAAGGAGGAAAGCATGGGCCGTGACTATCGCCAATTGCTGGCATGGCAACGCGCGGATGATTTGGCCGTGGAGGTGCATAAAGCCACCCGCGATTTTCCAAAAGACGAAATCTACGGGCTGCGGTCACAGATGCGCCGCTCGGCGGTCGCGGTGCCTGCCAACATCGCGGAAGGTAGTGGGAAGCGAACGGAAAGGGATCGGCGCGCCTCGTATGATATTGCGATGGGAGAGTTGAATGAGTTGGAATACTACATTCACCTCACCCTGCGACTCGAATACACCTCCGCCGAAACAGCCAACCACCTTGAAGCGCTCCGCGCAGAGACCGTCCGTCTTCTGGATGGTTTACTGAAGATGCTCGACAAGCAAATCACTGCACAATGATCGGCATAAGGCAAAGCATGGTCTGCATTCCTTACGCCTTAAGCCTTGCCCTTTATGCCGTCAAATGGCTGTATTCCCCCCATCCACCAGCAGCGCCGCGCCGGTCATGAAGCTCGAATCATCCGAGGCGAGAAAGAGCACGGCCTTGGCGATCTCGTCGGCGCGGCCCACCCGGCCCATTGGCAAATCCTTCCCCATCTCTTTCAACATCGCGTCAATATCGCCAGTGGGGTTGCGGTGATAGCCCTCTGTCGTCCACCGTTCCACGAACGTATCGCCCGGGCAGACGGCGTTGACGCGAATGTGCTCGCGTGCGTGATCGACCGCCATCGCCCGCGTCATCTGCACCACCGCGCCCTTCGACGCGCAGTACGCCACCGAGTTGCGCCCGGCCACCAGTCCCCAATCGGATGCGTTGTTCACGATCACGCCGCCGCCCTGCGCCCGCAAGTGCGGGATGACGAGCCGGCACA
>JBQTJD010000628.1:0-4782 GCA_052387475.1 Anaerolineales bacterium
TACTCGTTCAGCCCGACCCCGCGGGCGATACCGCGGTCGATGTGCCCGGATTGTGTACGCGTCTGGAGACAATGGGCAACGGTTCACCGCGCCAGCAGCCGGCCCCGTTTCCGTCGCCCCCGGCGCCAGTTGCGACTGGTGTATCCAGCCTGGCCCAACGCGTCAAAGCCTCACCCCGTCCGGCCTCGCCTTCATCGAACTCTCCTTTCTCTGAACCTGTAGCGTCCCTCCCTGTGCCTGAGAACGTTAAGGCGACCCATGTGTGGGCGCAGAGTGAACCTGAGGCTTTGCCCAATGTTCAGGCGCCTGAGTCTCGGCCGGCCCCTGAAGCCGCGCGGCCACGCCTCACCGATGAGACCATTCGGGTTCCCACAGCCAAGCTGGATGTGATTATGGCAGAGGCCGGCGAACTGCAAGTCGCGCGCCTGGCTGCTGAACAACGCCTGACGGAACTGCGCGATCTGGTGGAAAACATTGAAACCTGGGAAGCGCAATGGCGTAAGCTGCGCTCGCATTCGCGCCGGCTCCAACGGGCTTCTGAAACTCAGGGGCGTGATGGCTTGTTGCCGTCCCATGAAGTGCATACGCTGCTGGAATTTCTGCGCAAAAACGAGACCCACTTGCGGATGACCCGGACCCGGCTTGGTGATTTGCGCCGCCAGTTCGACGCGGATGTGAGACGCCTGGCGCAATTGATGGCCGATCTGCAAGACGATGTGCGACGCACGCGCCTGTTGCCGATCTCAACCGTGCTCGATGTTTTCCCGCGCATGGTGCGCGACCTGGCCCGCGATTTGGGTAAAGAAGTCAACCTCGTCCTTCAGGGCGGCCAGATAGAGGTGGATCGCTCACTTTTGGAACAGATCAAAGATCCCCTCACGCATCTCCTGCGCAACTGTCTGGATCATGGCATCGAGTCACCCGCCCGGCGTCTGGCGATGAGTAAGCCGCGTGAGGGTACGCTCACCCTGAGCGTCTCCCAGCAAGGCGGGAACATTCGGATTGAAGTTGCTGACGATGGCGCCGGCATTGATATTGACCGCGTCAAGGAGAGTGCGACCAAGAAAGGAATTATCACGGCAGAAGCTGCGGCAACATTGAGTGATCGTGAAGCCTTGTGGTTGATTTTCCGCTCCGGCTTATCCACCAGCCCGATCATCACCGACCTATCAGGGCGGGGCGTTGGGATGGATGTCGTGCGCGAGAAAATCGAACGGCTGAACGGCCTGATTGATGTAGAAAACTTTCCAGGCCGGGGAACGCGCTTTGTGTTCAGCCTGCCGCTCACTGTGGCAACGACCCTGTGCCTGTTGGCCCGGGCTGGCAGTCAAATCTTTGGATTGCCTATCACCAACGTCGTGCGGATCGTGCACGTGCGTGCGGAAGAGATCGGCCATGCCGAGGGACGCCAGGTCATCCGGGTGGATGGTCAGCCTATTGCCTTGGTGAGACTGGCGAATGTATTAGAGCTTGATGCGCCGACTACTGAGACGACCCGGACAGGCCGGCAGCCGGTAATCATCTTAGGCTTTGCCGAGCGACGGGTCGCTTTCCTGGTGGACGACCTGCGAAGCGCGCAGGAAGTCATCATCAAAAGCCTGCCTCAACCGCTACTCCGCGTCCGGCACATCACCGGCGCCACCATCCTTGGAACTGGCGAGGTGGTCGTGATTCTAAACGTGGCTGACCTCTTGCGGTCTGCCAGCCGGAGCACAGACGCGGCTGCTGCCAGGCCGGCCCTGGTTGTTGAAAGCCCGGCCCGCTCACCCGTCATCCTCGTCGCCGATGATTCGATCACCACCCGCACGCTGGAGAAAAATATCCTGGAAACGGCCGGCTACCACGTGCAGGTCGCCGCCGATGGAATGGAAGCCTGGAGCATGGTTCAGGGCGGGGGTTGCGACTTGCTCGTCTCCGACGTCAACATGCCGCGCCTGGATGGTTTTGAACTGACGCAAAAAGTGCGCGCCGACAACCGGTTCAAAACGCTGCCTGTAATCCTGGTGACCTCCCTGGACTCACGTGAGGATCGCGAGCACGGTGTGCGTGTCGGGGCCGATGCTTATATTGTCAAGGGCGCATTTGATCAGGATGTTCTCCTCTCCGCCATTCGCCAGTTGATCTAATCGAAGGACAAGCCCAGCGTGACGAAACAGCAACGATCCTCGGGCCGTGAACTCATTTTGCTGGTGGAGGACAGTGCGACTCAAGCCCAGCGCACGCGGCTGGTTCTGGAAGCGGCCGGTTTTGCCGTTCATGTCTGTGAGGATGGAAGCTCAGCCCTAGCGGCCGCCGCCGACCACGAACCCGATTTGGTATTGCTCGATTTGTATCTGCCCGATTTGAGCGGGCGAGAAGTGGCCCGCCGGCTCAAAGCGAATCTGACCTTATCGGGCATCCCGATTATTTTCCTCACCGGTGTTTTCCGCGATGTCGAGGACATCATTACCGGGCTGGAGCAGGGTGCGGATGATTATCTGCGCAAGCCGGTTGAGGACGGCGAACTGGTCGCCCGGGTCCGGGCTTGTCTGAGGGCCAAGCAAACCCAGCGCGAGTTGGGCCGGTTGGCGCGCTTGCTGCTCACCGTCAATCAAGTCGGGAGCCAATTGGCGGGGATTTTCGACTTGGAGACTTTGCTCAAAACAGTCGTGGCACTCATTCATCAGAACTTTGATTATCCGCATGTCCACTTGTTTTTAGTCGAGGCAGATCAACTGGTTCTCGCCGCCGCCGCCGGGCCGTCGGCGGAACGATTGGCCATCCCGCCGCGCCTCCCGCTAGATGGAGATAGTCTCGCCGCTGCCAGCGTCCGCAGTCAGAGCCTCGTGGCGCCCGTGCAGTCTCACACTCCACTCCATCCTTTCCTGGCGGAGGCGCGCTCGGGCGCAGCGGCGCCGGTACGCTCCGCGGGCCAGGTGAGCGGCGTCCTGGAAATTGTCAGTTCATCCGGCCTGGCTTTCAGCGCCAACGACAGCCTCGTATTGCAAACCCTGGCCGATCTGGTGGGCATGGCCGTGCACAACTCGCAGATGTATCAGCGATTGGAAAAGCTGGCGATGGTGGATGAACTCACCGGTTTGCTCAATCGGCGCACCCTGATGGCGCGACTGGAGTCCGAGTGGGGGCGCAGTCAACGTTATAAGAACAAGTTGGCGTTTGTCATCGTGGATGTGGACTATTTCAAACAAGTCAACGATCAGCACGGCCACGGCACTGGAGATCGAGCACTGAAAGCGGCGGCCCAGGTAATGAAGCAGACTGTCCGCCAGATGGATGTGGCCGGCCGTTTTGGTGGAGACGAGTTTTTGGTAATCCTGCCCGAAACGGGACAAGGCGGCGCGTTGGAGGTGGCTGAACGCTTGCGTTCGGCCGGCGAGAAGCTCACCCTCTCGCCTGAAATCTTGAGCGCGCCGGTGTCGTTGACGTTCAGTTTAGGCGTAGCAAGCTGGCCCGAGACGCAAGCCAACAACGCAGCCGAACTCTTGCAAGCCGCGGATCAAGCTCTCTACCGAGCCAAGGCCGCCGGACGCAATTGCGCCAGCGCGTAGATGAAGGTTGCCGCCGGAGAACTCCAACGTGATTCGCGTCCTCGTTGTTGAAGATTCCCCTACCGCGCGGATGCTGCTCACGCAGGTGTTGAACTCCGACCCGGAGATTCGCGTGGTGGGCACGGCAGCGAACGGCGAAGAGGGTGTGCAACAGGCAGTGACCCTGAAGCCTGATCTCATCACAATGGATATTCGCATGCCACGCATGGATGGCTTTGAAGCCACGCGGCGCATCATGGAAGAATGCCCGACCCCCATCATCGTCGTCAGCGCCAGCGTCGAAACCTCCGATTTGCAAATCACATTCAACGCCATCCAGGCCGGCGCGCTGGAGGTGATTGAGAAGCCGGCCGGCATCCAGCATCACGATTATGCGGCTATCCGCGAGCATTTGGTCACGACCGTTAAGTTGATGGCCGAAGTGAAGGTCATCCGCCGCCGCTCACGCAAATTGACGGGGCCGATCTCACCTGTCATCCCGGCTTCCCATCCACGGCGATCAGTGGCCGTGCTGGCGATTGGCGCTTCCACGGGCGGGCCGACCGCCCTCAGCGCTGTGCTGAGCAGCCTGCCGCGCAATTTCTCGGCGCCGGTTCTGGTCGTTCAGCATATGTCGGCCGGCTTCCTCAGCGGATTGATTAGTTGGCTCCAGTTGAAATGTCAGCTCCGATTGCACATTGCGAAAGACGGCCAATGTATTTACCCGGGTGAGGTGTACTTTGCGCCCGACAACTATCACCTCATCTGTGCCAGGCGCGAGGTGTTGGGACTCAGTCAAACGCCGCCCGTCAGTCATGTGCGGCCCTCGGCGACGATTTTGTTCGACTCAGTCGCCCGGGTTTATGAGGCGGAGACCGCCGGACTATTGTTGACGGGCATGGGTGATGATGGCGCCGTTGGTCTCAAAGCCATTCATGATCGGGGTGGGCTGACCCTGGCGCAAGACGAAGCCTCGTGTGTGGTGTATGGAATGCCAAAGGTGGCGGTGGAGTTAGGCGCGGTGGATCACATTTTGCCGCTGGATCGGATAACGCCCACCTTAATGAGCTTGATACACCATCAGCGTTGAATGAACCCTGAAGAAATTTTGAATCACCGGCCAGCAAACCGGCTATCGCGGAAATGAAAAGGCCTGCTCCACACAAGGCGGGCAGGCTTCTTAGTTTAACGTGAGTTCGGGATAAGGACGGTGATTTTGATGCTCTACCAACAGCGTCCTCGCGGTGGGTCGCCC
>JBQTJD010000629.1:0-2582 GCA_052387475.1 Anaerolineales bacterium
GTCCGCCGGTCTGTGATGCCGGAGGTTGTCATAGTGCATCCCGCAAGTATCACATACTTATGCAAGAGGTCTAGTGATAGTCCCAGCACTTACGCAGTTGACGACCTTACCCCCCTATCATCCCCCCATCGCCGCGCACCCGATGCCGACGATTTCAGATGTTTCGCGCGGCGATGGGGGGACCGAGGGGGGTTATGGCTGAACCTTTCATCAGCATTGCCGCCCTGCGCAAAACCTATGTCATGGGCCGCGAGCAGGTGCACGCGCTGGCGGGCGTGGATGTGGACATCGCGGCCAACACATTCTCAGCCGTGATCGGGCCATCCGGCTCGGGCAAGAGCACGTTGCTGTATCTCATCGGCGGGCTGGATCGCGCCACTTCGGGCAGCATCACGGTGAACGGGCAACTGCTGGAAAAGATGGATGAGAACGAACTGGCGCAATATCGCCGGCGCACGGTGGGCTTTATTTTTCAATCATTCAACTTGATCTCGAGCATGACAGCATTGGAAAATGTGATCTTTCCAATGCGCTTCCGGCGCGCCTCGGTCGCACACCGGCGCGAACGCGCGCACGCTTTGTTGAAGATGGTGGGATTGGCCGACCGCGCGCATCACAAACCGACCGAACTCTCGGGCGGGCAGCAACAGCGCGTGGCGATTGCGCGCGCGCTGGTCAACGATCCACAATTAATTCTGGCCGACGAGCCGACAGGCAACCTCGATTCACATTCCGGCGCGCTGGTGTTGCAGACCTTGCTCGATCTGCACAAGCAGGGCCGCACCGTGCTGCTGGTGACGCATGACCCCCGGCTGACGCGCTTTGCCACACACACCATCCGCATCCTGGATGGCAAGATTGTGACAGCGGAGGAATACGAGGCGCATGCCAACATGGTGATGCTCGAAAATCCAGCGCTCAATTAACCGCGGAGCACCCTGAGACCGCAGAGTAGGCGAACATCTCCGCGTGCTCAGCGTACTTCGCGGTGAAGAGTTTTTATGAGACTTCACACTTCAAAGATCATCCGTCTACTACTGCCTTTACTATTGGCCGCGCCGGTGCTGCTGTGGGCGCGCACCGCACTGGCCGCGCTCACCATCACCAGTGTTCAGCCGAGCACGGTGACAGCCGGGGTCGGTGGCACTATCGCCATCAACGGCACCGACTTCATCAGCGATACGGTCGTGCTGCTGGACGGCATCGGCGTGCTCGACACGAGTTTTGTCGGGCCGACGCTGGTGACGGCGCAAGTTCCCGCGACCTTGCCCTCCGGCACGTACACGCTCAAAGTGCTCAACCCTGACGGCACGACGGCGACCTCCGGCACTCTGCTCGCGGTGCTCGGCTCGACGGCCACCCCCGCGCCCACGACCTTTGTACGACCACAGCTCGTCGTCGTCTCGTATGGCGCAAGTTCGCCCACCATCGCCGGCGGCGGTGATTACGATTTTGAGATGACGTTGCAGAACGCGGGCAGCGAGACCGCGACCAACATCGTGGCCGATTTCATCGAAGGCGATTTTCTGCCGCGCGTCACCGGCGGCATCCGCGCCATTGGCTCACTCGGGCCGGGTGGCACGGTGCGCTTCTTCCAGCCGCTGTATGCAGTGCGCGAAGTAGCGCAGAAGAAAGTGGCCTCGCTCGAAGTGAAGGTCAACTACACCACGGCCTCCGGCCAAAGCTACACCGACTCGTTCACGCTCACCTTTCCGGTGGTGCAACCGAGCGGCGCGGCGCGACCCACCGCCACGCCCACCGCCCGCCCGCTGCTGCGGCCACAACTGATCGTTGGCGCGTACACCACCGAGCCGGATCAGCTTCAGCCCGGTTATAAGTTCACATTGGAATTACAAACGCAAAACGTCGGCAACATCACCGCCAAGCGCGTCACCCTCATCGTCGGCGGCGGCACGGTGGATCTTTCCAGCGGCACACCCGGCCCGGGCGGCGTCTCAGGCGGGGGCGGCTCGTTCACCGACTTCGCGCCGGTCGGCTCCTCCAACGTGCAATCACTCGGCGACCTTGAGCCGGCACGCACGCTCAGCGCGACGCAAAAGCTCATCGTCAACGCGGCGACGAAAGCTGGCGCATATCCCCTCAAGCTGTCGTTCGTATACACGGATGAGACCGGCAAAACTTTTGTGGATGATCAAGTGATCACGGTGCTGGTATATCAAACGCCGCAGGTGGAGATCAGCTTTTATCGTGATGTGGGGCCGCTGTTCGTCGGGCAGCCGAATCAATTGCCGATCCAACTCGTCAACCTCGGGCGCAACACCACGGTGTTGGGCAACATGCGAGTGACGGGAAGCAACGGCCAGTTCGCCAACAACGTGCTGCTCATCGGCCCGCTCGATCCCGGCGGCACCTTCCCGCTCGACGCCACCGTCATCCCCGACGTTGCCGGACCGCTTGATCTGACGGTGACGGTGGATTACACCGATGACTTCAACCAGCCGCAGAAGATCACAGCCACGTTGACGGTGAATGTGGAAGAGAGCTTTGTTCCGCCGGAAGGCGAGGGCAACGGCGGCGAAGTGCCTCCGCCTCAGCCGGTGGAGGAGTCGCTGTGGGATCAG
>JBQTJD010000630.1:0-2017 GCA_052387475.1 Anaerolineales bacterium
GAGGCCGAGCGGCCACGGGTGCGCAAGCTGATTCAAGAACTGGCGCTCATCGCCGAACGTGTACCGAGTTCATCCGACCGATGCTACACGTATCAAGCCCGGTTGTACGCCAAGCTGCAGGAGTTCGAACAGGCGCTGGTCGCGCTCAATCACGCCATCCAATTGGCCCCGCTGGACGATACGCTTGTCGTGCTGCGCGGCGACATTTATCAGCAGGCCAACGACTACTCGCAAGCCCTGCGTGAATACACGTCGGTGGTGGACGATCACCCCGAGGCCGTGACCGCGCGCATGAACCGCGCCGAGGTGTTGCGGGCTGTGGGCAGTATCGAGCAGGCGTTGAACGACATCAACGAAGCCCTCAAGCACGAGCCGCGTTCGCCGCGCCTGCTGTACAAACGTGGATTGCTCCTGGTGGAATTGCGCCGCGCGCGTGAGGCCGCCGCCGACTTTCGGCAGGTGGCCCAACTGAGCGCGAGCGCCGAACTACGCAAGAAGGCCGAGCAGCGGTTGCGTGAACTCGGCGAAGGATAGACGACATCTCACCGCTGAGAGCGCAGATAAAATCTCAGCGTGCTCCGCGGTGAAATCCCTCATGAATATCTACGATCTCACCCTGGATCAACTCCGCGCGACGCTTTCAGCGTGGGGCGAACCGGCCTACCGCGCGGCGCAGGTGTGGGCGGCAATCTACCGCGACCTCGCTCCCTCCCCGGCTGATGTTTCCAATCTCCCCAAAACGTTGCGCCACAAGCTGGCGGCTGAGTTTCAATTCGGCTCGCTGAAGCCCGCCCGTGAGATCAAATCCTCCGATGGGCAGACACGCAAGTATCTGTTTCAACTGGCGGATGGTCGGGCGATTGAGTCGGTGTTGATGGGCTACGCCCAGCGCCGCACGACGTGCATCAGCACCCAGGCCGGCTGCGCCATGGGCTGCGTGTTCTGCGCCACCGGGCAGATGGGCTTTCAGCGTCACCTCAGCGCGGGCGAGATTGTCGAGCAAGTCATCTGGTTTGCGCGTGAGTTGGCCGCCGAAGGCGGACGACTCACCAACATCGTGGTGATGGGCATGGGCGAGCCGTTTCACAATTACGATGGCACGCTGAAAGCGATTGATATTTTGACCGACCCGCACGGCTTCAACTTCGGCGCGCGCCGCATCACCATCTCCACCGTCGGCCTCGTGCCGATGATTGACCGCTTTGCCAGTGAGAAGCGACAGGTCAACCTCGCCATCTCACTCCACGCCGCCACCGACGACTTGCGCGCCGAGTTGCTGCCGGTCAATAAACGCTATCCCCTGGCCGATGTTTTCGGCGCAGCACGGCGATACTACGAGACTACGCACCGTCGGGTGACGTTCGAGTGGGCGCTGATCGCGGGCAAGAACGACACACCCGAGCAGGCGCGGGCCTTTGCGAAGCTGGCGAAAGGCCTGGACTGTCACGTCAACGTCATCCCCCTCAACCCCACGCGCGGCTACGGCGGGCAGTCTTCCACTCGTGAGCGCGTCGCGAAGTTCAAGTCCATCCTCGAGCAGCACGGCATCCCCTGCACCGTGCGCGTGCGCCGCGGCATCGACGTGGACGCGGGCTGCGGGCAACTGGCGGTGAGGACAGCAGACGATGGACGAAGGACGAAAGTAAATTCCTCAACAGCAAAACAAGCATCCTGAGCGGAGGCGTGTGTCTTTCGCGCCGCAGTCGAAGGGTGCGCTCTCCGCTGGGTGATTCCGCATCCTTTGACGTGCTTCGCTGGGCGCAGCCATCTAAACCTGTCATTCCGAGCGAAGCGGTCGTTCGCAGAACGCGGAATCTCTACTGATAACCCGAGATTCCTCGCTTCGCTCGGAATGACATCCATCTTTTGCGTGAGGTGAGTCTAGAAATAAAAGAGCCGGTGGCTTCACCGGCTCTGCTTTCGTCATTTGTCCTTCGTCGTCCGTCAATTGAACGGTATCGGCGCGGCGTGATACTGCACCGGGATGAAGATCAACTGGCCGATGTAGATGCGATCC
>JBQTJD010000631.1:0-3756 GCA_052387475.1 Anaerolineales bacterium
CGGCGTATTGGAATCAGCATCGTCATCCATTCATCTGGGGTCGCCGCCGCCGCCATCAGCCTCGTCGCCAGCCTGGCATCGCGTTGGTGCCAGCGATGACCCTCGGACTTGCCGGATGAACCACTTAAGTGCAATCAAGAAACTCCTGAAGCATGGGAGGCGATGATGGAGCGCGGCTTGTGGGGCATGAGATTGTAGCGATCAAAGAAGGTCTGAGCGGCTTTGAGCAAGGCGTCGAGCGTTTCAAAGAGTTCACAAGGGATGACTTCCCGGCGAAAGTGGCGCCACAGCATTTCGATTGGATTGAGCCACGGGCGGTAGGTGGGCAGGGAGAGCAACACCAAGCGTCCCGCCGTACTGCGCACCCCGGCTTCGACTTCGTCATCTGCATGGGTGCTGGCGTTATCCCAAGCGACATAGATCGTTCCGGTGGGATGCTGGTCCACCAGGGCTTGCAAAAGTTCGGCGACTGCGCGACGCCGCTTCCGGCGACGAAACAAGACGACCGTCTCCCGGGTGTGATAATTGACCGCCCCCAGACCATAGCGCCGGTGGGATTGGCCCGGGGTCATGATCTGCTGGCCTTTGGGGCTCCCCAGCGCCCGCCGGGTGGGCAACCAACTGACGTTGCACTCATCGGCATAATAGAACACATTACCCGGCTTCAAGCTGTCCCGGGCTTCTTCAACCGTCTTTTTTTGACCTGATACTCCGGGTCGGGACTGCTGATCTTGTGCTGTGGACGACTGAGCACCATGCCCGCTTTTTTCAAGACTTGACGGACGGTTTCGTCCGACACGCGCAACCCAAGCTTCTCAACCAGGTAGTCCACCAGGCGTTGCAATGTCCAGAGTGAGTAGGGCAGGTCCAAACTGCGTGGGCGGCGGCGCACCGCCGCCAACAGTTCAGTCCGATAGGCTTCGGTCACCGTGGCCGTCCGCCCCGGCCGCGGCGCAGCTTGCAGCCCCTCCACCCCTTCGGCCAGATAGCGTTTCAGCCAGCGCTGCCCCGGCACGTCGGCGTGGAACTCGATTGCGGGCCGCACGCACAATGCGCTCGGCAATCTGCGCAACGCAGCCGAAAACGGATTGAAGCACGGCGCGACCGGCTACCTCGTCACCGATTGGGGCGACCGCGGGCATTGGCAGATGAGCAGCGTCAGCGAGTTGGGGTTGGCGATGGGCGCGGCGTACGCGTGGAATGGAGCCGAGGCTCGCCAAGTGGATGTTGCTCGCTCGATCAGCGTCCACGCCTTCGATGACACGACTGACTCGCTTGGGGAAGTCGCATACCGGTTAGGCAACGTCTACCGCGCGGTCGGTCTCGAGCCTCACAACTCGTCGGTGCTGTTCTGGGTGATGCAGAAATCCCCCGCCGAAGTGCGCGCCGAATACGGCCACACCCTCACCGAAGGCTCACTCGCCCGCGCACTGGCCGTGATTGACGAGGCCGTGCAGCCGTTGCCCGCCGCGCGCAGCACTCGCCCAGACGCCGCCCTCATCCACCGCGAATTCGACTTCACCGCACGCTTGCTGCGCCACGCCTGCCGCCGCGCACAGTTCATCATGGGCCATCATCCCTCGCCGCCCGCCGCCGAACTTAAAACCGAGTTGCAATCGCTCATCGAAGACTATCGCGCGCTGTGGCTTAGTCGCAACCGGCCCGGCGGGTTGAAGGATAGCGCCGCCCGCTTTGAAAAGGCGCTGGCTGATTACTAGGACATCACGCAAGCGTCCTGAGCGGAGCGCCGCGTTTTTTTGCGGCGCGTAGTCGAAGGATGCGGTGCTTCGCGAGCGAAGCCGCGCTCTTCGACTGCGGCCCGCAACAGCAGCGGGCCTCCGCTCAGAGTGCCTGTCTCATTTTCGTGATGTACTGATTGTGCATAAGAATCTCGCCCCCAACGCGTCGAATTCATCTAACCGAGAAGTCGGGTCGCAGGTAGACGGTCTGGTTGAAGACTACCCGTGTCCCACTTTCCACGGGGCACACCCTCACCCCGATGGTGCGCAGTAGCAAAATCGCCTGCTCTATCTTCTCCAACATCACGTACTGACCTTCAGCACCCATCCCATCCTTTGGCGCAACGTCGAACTGCCGCGCGTACCAGCGCCAAACGCTCATCACGTCGGCATCCGTCTGGTAAACGCTCGCCCGGCTGATGTAGCCTTTGTCGGCAGAGCGAAGGTCGAAGTGTGTGTCCGATATGCGCAGGGAACCGGGATAGCGCGCTGGGTCGAGCGCAATCATCGCCAACAGGCTCAAACCGGCGCAAGCGGTCAAAATACCGAACCCGAGACTAGTCACGATCAATCGTTTCATTGATATCCCTCCTTTTGCACGTCAGTCGCCGGCTGGGCGTAGGCTCTTACCCGACGAACACCCAAAATGCCGTCGCGAGAATCGCCAGAGCGGTCACGATCAGCATCAGCCTAGTTAGATTGGGGGCGCGGCCTTCAGCTTGGGGAATGCCACAGGCCTCTGCTTCTCGGATTAATTCCGCCTCACGGGTGTGAGCAACCGTCAACATCGCATCGGGGTGGTACATGGTGGCCTCCTAACCTTTCTGCTTGTGATTGCGTCCACCTTAGCGCAAGCGGAGTTGAAAATTATGCGTTTCCTTGCAGGGCAACTTGCGGTTTCTTGCGAAAGGCGGTCTATAATGGAACCAGTCGGGAGGCGGGTCGAATGTCCACAACAGCCAACAATTTTGGCGAGCTACTCAGGTTCCTGCGCCGCCGGGCGCGGCTAAGCCAGCGCGAGTTGTCCATCGCGGTGGGCTACTCCGAGTCCCAGATCAGCCGTTTGGAAAACAACCAAAGCGCGCCTGATCCTGCAACGTTGGCAGCCGTGTTCGTCCCGGCCTTGCTTATCAAAGATGAGTCGGAAACCGCCGCGCGTCTACTGAAACTCGCCGCCGCCGTGCGTGCGGAAGGTGGCAGCGAGGCGGCGATAGACCGTGCCAGCCCAACCGCCTCACCCTCGCTGACCAATCTCCCACGCCAACTGACCAGTTTCATTGGTCGCGAACGGGAGATGGCTGAAGTGACGCGGCTATTGTCGCATTCGCCATTGGTGACGTTGACCGGGGCAGGGGGCTGCGGCAAGACGCGGTTGGCGCTGGAAGTCGCAAGGGGGTTGGTGCCCGAGTATCCGGATGGGGTGTGGCTGATCGAGTTGGCCTCAGTCTCCGACCCCGCACTTGTCCTCCCGACCGTCGCGGTTACTCAGGATTTACATGAAGTGCCCGATGGCTCTTTGACTCAATTCCTGGCCGAGCGTTTGCATCCTAAATCGCTGCTGTTGATTTTGGACAACTGCGAGCACGTCATTCAAGCCTGCGCCGAACTGGCCGAGACGTTACTGCACGCTTGCCCAAACTTGAAACTGTTGGCGACCAGCCGGGAGGCGCTCAATATCGCCGGGGAGACGGTGTTGGGTGTGCCGTCGCTTTCTCGGCCTGACGCGCACCTATTCACAGATGCTGCTGGGGCGATGCAATCCGAAGCGGTGCGATTGTTTGTAGACCGGGTGATGGCGGCAAAGCCCGACTTCAAATTGACTAACGCGAATGCGCCCGCCGTCGCGCAGATTTGCCAGCGGCTGGATGGCATCCCGCTGGCATTGGAGTTGGCGGCGGCGCGATTGAGAGCGATGCCGCTGGAGCAGATCGCGGCCCGGTTGGAAGATCGCTTGCGATTGTTGACGGGCGGCAGCCGCACGGCGCTGCCGCGTCATCAAACGCTAACCGCGCTCATG
>JBQTJD010000632.1:0-2332 GCA_052387475.1 Anaerolineales bacterium
GGCTGACCGCTTGCCGCGAGCGACCTTCAATCCGGAAGCCCGCCTTCTCGTACGAGCGGACGGCGCGCCCGTTGTAACTGAACACCCCGAGCGAGACGCGATGCAGGTTAAGTTCGGTGAAGCCGTAGCGCAACGCCACGCGCAGCGCATCGGTGCCATAGCCTTTGCCCCAATAGTCGCGCTCGCCGACGCCGATGCCCACCCACGCATCACTGTTCGACCAATTTCCACCGCTCAACCACAGCCCCACAAAGCCGATGAGTTTATCCTCCGCCAGGGTGCGGATGAGAAACGGAAAGCCGGTGGGCTTCAGCTCTTCTTCGAAATCGTCTTTGATTTCTTTCACCAACGGCTGCCGCGCCGGGTCGCCATCCAGCAAACGATTGAACTCCGTGTCGCGAAACCAACTCGCAAACCGCTCCGCATCTGTTTCAGCGTTGGCAGCCGTCAGCCACACGAGATCACCTCGCAGGAGTGGTTTGGTTTCCCTGCTTTCCATCATTGTCCGGAGTTCCTTTCCCACTCCTCGCGCAACAGCCCCAGCCGCAACTCATCCCATCGGCGTCCATCGCGGTGGATGGCCTGCCGGCGGCGCACCTCCACGCTGAAGCCGTGTTGCTCGAGGAACTTCAGCCCGCGCGGGTTGTATTCAAAGCAATCGGTGCTCAGCCGATAAAGATTCAGTTCGTGAAAGGCGTAACGCAGCAGCAACTTGAGCGCATCGCCGCCATAACTCTTACCGCGGTCGGCAGCATCACCGAGGCTGAGGTGCAGCCAGGCATGGCCGTGATTCCACTCCAAGCTGTCAATCTGCGCCGTGCCCACCAAGCGCTCGTCGGCTTTTGTCCGAATAGCAAAGTCGAAGCGGTTACGCTTCTCGCGCACTTCCTTCGCGTGCTCTTCAAGCTGCTTCTTCACCTGCGCGGGTGAGAGGGGGCGCGCGGGCTTCGGGCTGGTGAGCCGCCCGTACCCCAGGTCGTGCGTCCAGCGCGAAATCACCTCCGCATCTTTCTCAACTTCAAACGCGCCGAGCCGGATGTGCTCGCCTTCGAAAAGTTGTCGGCTCAAGTCAATCATTCGTTACTCCACTCTTCCCGCACGATATCCAATTGAATGGCATCATAGGTTTGGCCGTCGCACTGCACGGCGTTGCGTTGGCGGATGAGCGGTAGAAAACCGTGCTCGATGAGCCAGACGATGAAACGCCGGTCACAGTCGTAGGCGGTGGCATTCAACTGTTGCAGATGCAACTCGTCAAAGGCGTAGTGCAGGGCGAGCCGAAGCACTTCGTCCGCGTAGCCCGCGCCACGCGCAGTGGTATCGCACAGGTTGAGCTTGAGTTGCGCGCGCCCGCCGGTGACGCCCGACAGCTTCACAACGCCGAGGCTGCGGTTATCCGTGTTGGCGCGAATGTCGAAGTAGTTGGGGCAGGCAGCGTCCGCACGAAGCGTCACGCGTTTGCCCGCCAGTGTTCGTTGTGCAATCATGGTGCATCCTCCTCGGTGACCAGCGGCTTGCCGGTCAATTCTAAAAAGACTTCTTCCAAAGTCGGAGTGTGTCCGTTGGACGCGGTGTGCCCATTCTGCGGGATGAGTGACTTCAGATTGTGCGGCGTGTCGAGCGCCACGATGCGCCCGCCATCGATGATGGCGATGCGGTCACACAGCGCCTCGGCCTCGGTCATGTCGTGCGTCGTCAGCAGGATCGTGGCGTCGTGCGTATCGCGCAGTTCGCGCACAAAGGCCTGTACTTCGCGCTTCGAGCGCGGATCGAGGCCGGTCGTCGGCTCGTCGAGCAGCAGCAGAATCGGCTGGCTGAGAAACGCGCGGGCGATGGCAACTTTTTGCTGCATGCCGCGGCTCATCTCTTCCATCGGGTTGCCGATGGCGCGTTCCTCAATCCCCAAGCGCGTGAGGATGTCACGTGCGCGCTGGCGGGCGATCGGCGCGGGGACGTTGTACAGGCGCGCGCCGTAGAGCAGGTTCTCCATCGGCGAGAGCTTCTTGAAAAAGCTGGCCTCGACGCTGACGCGATTGATGAGCTTCTGCACTGTGCGCGCCTCGGCCACGACGTCGTGGCCGAACACCGTTACCGCACCGTCATCCGGCAGGAGCAGTGTAGCGATTAGTCGGATCAACGTGGACTTACCGCTCCCGTTGGGCCCGAGTACGCCGAAGATCTCTCCACGCCGGATGTCGAGCGAGACAGCGTTCACCGCGACTTTCGCGCCATCAGGAATCCCGTTTCCGTTGCGCACACCGGTGAACCATCCGTTGCTCTTGCCGCTGAAATACTTGAGCGCATTTTCGATTTTGACTGCGATTTGTTCGGA
>JBQTJD010000633.1:0-3581 GCA_052387475.1 Anaerolineales bacterium
TAACCTCGTCAAAGGCAATTGGGCAATGGTTCATCATCAACAGACGACCGCAATCGTCAACGATGCAATCAGATGCGCGACAGTGCTGAACGGCGCATATCGCCACAACATTTTACGTGCGCTTGAAAAGACGAAGAACCTGTTGCTCACGTCCGTACAAATCAACAGCCAACGTCCGCTGGCGTTGCTGGCTGCGCGGCGTAACATCACCGAAGCCGAACAACAAATCAGCTCCCGCCTGGTTGACGCCCGCCCTGCGCGCTTTCACGATCAGGTGATGCTGGTGGAAGCGCGGACGTTGTGTTGGCATGCGCTTCATCAACTCAGTGTGTCGCGCGGCGAACATGATTAATCATAACGCCAGACCACCTTGCCCCTCCTAACTGTAGCTGCTATTTCCCATCCGTTATAGCAGGAGAGTTGAGGTACAAGTATGGCAGGTAGTGTTTGGGGCGGCCGGTGGACTTGCGTACGGACGCGGTCAGCCGGCCGCCCACCCTTTTGAGGGCGATGATTATGGACACACAACAAACGATTGCCATTCTCGTGAACGAGGCCGCCATGTGCGCGGCCATACTGACCGGCGTTTACCGCCTCCAACTTCTCCGTTCGTTTCAACGCGCTAAAGGTCTGATGCAAACCAACGCGACGACTTCGCGCAACCAAGCCTTCGTGCAGGGTGCGCTGCGACAGACCATTGCCCAGGCTGAAAAAGACATTATCACGCACATCACCGGCACCGACGCGGATGGCGTGCGCGACATGGCCGCCCTGGTGCAAGCGCGCTCACTGTGCGCCAAAGTCTTGTCGCTGCTGCAGCGCCCAGCCGCACGCTAGAGCCTTCACCGCACCGAGCCGGGCGAACTGAACAGTTCGCCCGGCTCTTTTTTGTGCGGCGCTGCAGGCTTAAAGTTTTCAACAAGCCCCGAGTCACTCTTGCAATTCAGGCCGCCCATTGTATATTTCGCGTTCGACGCGTTGGTCAAACACCGCGCTTGGCTCTTTTGCCGCCTACTCGAGCTCGCAGCCGCCGGTCCGCCGGTGGGCACGTGAACTTCGGGCAGGGCGGCAAACTTCGTTTGGGCAAACTCGTTTGCCCGAAAAACTTTTGTTGAAAGGACAACGCCATGTTTGACAAGTTCGCTTTCCTCAACCCCAAATTGCAGGCTGCGCCTCTTCCGGAAAAGGGTGGCATGGGAGTGTTTGCTCGCGAGTTCGTTGAAAAGGGCGAGCGGCTCATGGTCTGGGGTGGCGCCATCGTTAATGATGACGAACTGCAACGCTTGCCGTTGGTGCTGCGCCAGCATAGCGTGCAGGTGGAAGAGGGCCTGTACCTCGCTTCGGTCATCGCCGATGACGACGCCGACTACATCAATCACTGCTGCGATCCGAACGCCGGGCTGCAGGGGCAGATCGTGATCGTGGCGATCCGCGACATCAATCCGGGTGAGGAAGTTTGTTTCGACTACGCCATGTCGGATAGCAATCCCTATGATGAATTTGATTGCCAGTGCGGGGCCGCCAACTGCCGCCAGCGCGTGACGGGCAACGACTGGATGAATCCGGAGTTGCAGGAGCGCTACCAGGGCTACTTCTCACCTTACCTGCAGCGCCGCATCGAGCGCTTGCAGGCCGCAGTCGCGAACGGCTACTAACGCAGGACCGGTTTCAGGGCAGCCACTCCGGCGTGGCGGCGTTCTCCCCCAACAACGTCGTGGCGTACGTCGCTCGCTGCCACACCACCACTTCGGGCGTGGCAAAGGGTTTGTTGAGTTCGAAGCGCTGAATGATCAGCGCCTGTCCGGTCGTGTCCCAGCGATAGCCGCCATAGGTGTAGCCGGGGTCATTCGTGACCGGCTGCCAATTTGTGCTGTCGGGTCGCATGAGCCAAATTTGTTTGCCCGGCCCACCATCGCGCGTGCGCGCGCTGACGGCCAACCACTCGCCATCGGGTGACCAAGCCGGTGGGCCAAAGTCCGAAAACGTTTCATCCTGCGTGGCCAGCGGCGTGAGCGAGCCGGCTGCAAAATCGGCCCGCGAGAGTGTGGAGGCCGGCTGGCCCGATTCGAGATTCAGATCGTTGTACGCCATCGACTCGCCGTCCGGCGACCAACTCCCCACCGTCCCCATCAGCGTATTGATCAACATTTCCTGGCCCGTACCGACATCCAGCAAACGAATGCTTTGCACGCTACCATCAAAGAAGGCCAGCCGTCGCCCATCCGGCGACCAGGTCGGCCCGTACCCCAACATCTGCGACGATTGATACAACGAGGCCGCTTGCCCGGAAGCGAGGTCCACCGTCCACACGCGCGGCGGCCCATTGGGTGCGCCGGGCGATAGGCCGGCCGGTTCGCGGCTGAAGGCAATCCGTCCACCCTGAGGCGACCACGCCGGCACGGTACACAAATCCGCTCCACAGTTCACCAACATCCGCGTGTTCTGCCCGTCACGATCCACCAGCCACAAATCCGCGCCACGCGCTTCGTTGACGACGCTGTACACAATCTGCTCTCCGTCGATGGCGACGGCGAAGTCGTACACGCGCCCTTCAGTTTGCGTAATCTGCTCGGGAGTTCCGCCACTGGCGAGGACGCGCCACACTTCGCGCACGCCGCCGGTCTCTGCCGAAAGGTAGGCGATGTACGGCGCGCGCACGCTAAACTGCCAGCGCCATTCCTGCTTCGTCTCGCGCCCGGTGCGATTTTGCGCGCCCGTCTGCAAACGCACGATATACGTCTGGCCGGCTGAGAGGCCGCGTGCGGGCTTGAACCAAAGTTGGCGTCCCTGCCATTCGAAACTGCCGCCCACCACCGGCTCGATGAGGAAGCGCGCCTCCGCTGATTCCGCTTGCATCGCGTCCGCGAACTCCAAGCCCACCCGCGCTGAGGCCGCAACGATAGCCCCATCCGCCGGAAACGTCTGTATCACTCGCACGCCGACACGATCACCCGCTGCGACAACGCCGAGGATCGCGAGCAGCAGCGCGCCGAGCACGCCCCACACGATGTAGTCAAAGCGATCAAGCTTCATTCGCGGTCAGCGATTAGCTACGGATACATATACGGATGCTCGGGCTGCGCTACAGTTTCGATAGCAGCGGCGGTGATGAGGGGGATGGGTTTTCCGTTGAGAGTGGCGACGGTCACCGGGCCGCGCACCCGCACCCAGGCATTATCGGGCAGCGTCGCAGCGTCGGGCCACTCGACCAGCATCGCGACCGCCGAGGCATCCGCCGCACAACACGTCACCGTGAAACGGCCCACCATCACTTGCGTTGGCCCGAACTGCTCATCGTGAAAGACAAAACCGATCACGTCGGCGGGTTGGCTGGTGAACGTGGCGGGATCATCGGCGTAGTTGAACGCTCGCACCCAATCGAGGATGGTGCGCTTCTCGGGTGCGATTTCGAGCGTCGTAGCTCCGCTGCCGCTGGCGACTGCCAGCGGCGCGGAGACATTCACACCTTTGTTGTCCACCGCGCTGGCACCGAGCGGACGGGCGGGTACAACGATGCCCAACAGCACCGGCAGCGCGACGAGCAGCACCGTCCAAACTGGAAAGCGGTCGGGCGCATGGGG
>JBQTJD010000634.1:0-3396 GCA_052387475.1 Anaerolineales bacterium
CGCGCTCACTCAGGCCGGTCAGGCCTCGGGCGTGGAGCTCGTTCCCCCGTGGAGTCCTGTCGTCGGCACAGTCCTTTCCAATACGCGCTACGGCGCGCTGTGGCTGGCGCGCTTATGCTCGATGTTGACATTAGCAGGCTTACTCGTGCGAGCCAGGGTCAACTCCGTGCGAAGAGGGCTGGCGCTGGCGGTGAGCGTGTTGATGTTGTTGACCGTCAGCCTCAGCAGCCACGCCGCCGCTGAACCTGACCCGTGGCTGCCTGTGCTCGTCGATTGGTTGCATCTCGCCGCCGCGTCGGTGTGGGTGGGAGGATTGGGTCACTTGCTCTTTGGGCTGTGGTCGTTACGGAGGTTGAAGCCCGAGTTGCGCCGTCGCACGGTTGCTACACTCATCCGGCGCTTCTCGGCGCTGGCGTTGGTGAGCGTGGGGGTGTTAACGCTGACCGGTGTGTATTCTGCCGTGGTGCAAGTTGGTTCATGGGCGGCGTTGACCGACACGACTTACGGCCAGACCTTGCTGGCGAAGCTCCTCATTGCCGCGCCGCTGATAGCGTTGGGCGCGTTCAATCTGCTCGTCATCCGCCCAGCCATGGAACAGCGCGCCTCGGAAATACTCGTGACGCGCTTTCGCCGTACGGTCACGGGCGAGGTGGCACTGAGCGTGGCGTTGCTATTGAGCGTAGGCGTGCTGACCGCTATTCCGCCGGCCGAGAATAAAGCGCAACGGCCCGTACTTTCCGGCTCACAAGGGGTTGATGATTTGACCGTCGCGGTGGAGATTGCTCCCGGGCGCATTGGTGTCAACGATTTCAGCGTGCGCGTGACGAGCAACGGCCAGCCGGTCACCGATGCCCGCGAGGTGGAAGTGCAGTTCACACCGCAGTCGGGCAAACTGCCGCCCAATAAAGTGCCGTTCACACCGCAGGGTGATGGGGTCTATGCCGTGCGGGGTTCGTATTTCAGCCTGCCGGATCAGTGGCAGGTGCGGGTAGCAGTGCGCCGTGAAGGCCGCTTTGACTCCTATGCTCAGTTCAATTTCGTGGTTGGCACAAATGTCGCACCGCCAATCAACTGGGGTCAACTCTGTGCTGTGCTCATCGCCGTGGCCGGCATCGGCTTGCTACTGATATTTTTTGCGCGCGGAGGTTGGGTGCGTGTTGTCGGCATTGTGCTGGCGCTGGCAATGGTCAGCGCGGCGGGCATCGTTTTCGCGCGCCCGCCAGTTCAAGAAGTGGCTGGCCCGGTCAACCCTATCCCGCCCAATGCCGCCTCCACTGAAACCGGCAAACTGCTTTACCTCGCCAACTGTCTGCCGTGCCACGGCCCGACCGGCAAGGGTGACGGCCCCGTCGGCATGACTCTCAACCCGCGCCCGGCTGATCTGGCGCAGCACGCAGTGCCGGGTGTGCACACCGATGGGCAACTATATGAGTGGGTGACGAACGGCTATCCCGGTTCGGTGATGCCGGCCTTCAAAACAAATTTATCGGATGAGCAAAGGTGGCACTTGATCAACTACCTGCGTACGTTTGCGCCGCAGTGATCGTGATCATATTCATGATCAGGGCAGCCATTCCAGCGTGCCCGCGGCATTGGTGAGGGGCAGTATCTTTTGTAGCCCGCTGCCATCGGGCCGCATCACCGAAAGACCGGTGGCGCTGATGAAGGCCAGGTGTTGGCCGTCAGGCGCAAAATCCCCATACAGACCGACATCAAAGATGCGCGTCAACTGCTCCGGTACTCCCCCGGTAACGGGCATCCGCCACCAATCCGAGGGCACGCTGTGGGCCTCGACAACCTTCACGCCGCTGAGCCAATCGACTACAGAACGAATCGCCGGCGAGCCAGCTCCACCGTTGCTGACTGCGCTGAACAACACATACTGTTCATCGGGCGAGAACAGCGGCGAGTCAACGGCGATAAATTGCTCAGGGGTCAGCAGGCTGACGGCGTTGTAGCCATCAGCGTCAGCAACCACTAGGCCATTGGCAAAGGTCGCTGGTTCGACGGAGACATACACCAGCCGCGTGCCATCCGCCGAGAGGCGCGGCCAAAAGGCGTTGATCACGACCGTCTCGGGCTGGCCGTCCGGGTAAGCGATGTGCTCGATGTCGTAGCGGATATCGAACGACTGGCCGTCCGACAGCGGGATGCGCTTGAGGCGCGAGTAGTAGATGTAGCGCCCATCGGGTGACCAGGTGGGGGTGAAGAGCGACTCGCGCGGGTCGGCGCGCTCGAGGAAAGGACGTGGCGCGGAGCCGTCCGTCGGCAATAGATAAAGATCAGTGTAGCCGAATTGAATCTCGCCATCTGAGGGCGGTGGCGCATACGCCATCAGAATCGTGCTGCCGTCCGGCGCGGCGGTGACCGAGGCGGCCCAGGCGCGTTGCGGATCTTCGGCCTGGAAGAGTTGCGTGGAGGCGTCGGTGGCGAAATCGTATTGCCACACACCCTGCTGAGTGAGCGTGTATAACAATCGGCCCTGCAACTGAGTGGTTTGTGGCGGTAACGCCGAAGCGGCGGGCAGCGGGGTAATGGCGGGAGTGACATCGCCCAGTTGCATCGAACAGGCTGCGAGGCTGATCACAAGCCAACCCATTGAGAAGAGTGTTCGTCGCATATCAGGATTCTACTTCGGAAAAAGAACGACCCTCTACACTGAAGTGTAGAGGGTCACTTTGTCGGGGCGAGAGGATTTGAACCTCCGACCCCTTGCACCCCATGCAAGTGCGCTAGCCGGGCTGCGCCACGCCCCGAACATTGCGTCCAATCTGCAACGCGTCCTGCATTATAGCAGCGCGTCAGGGCTTTATCAAACGCAACAGCGCCTCGGGCCGCTGTCGAAACTCGGTGAGGGGGCGTTGCCCGTCGCTCAAGGCCTCCAGCGTTTCGGTGAGTGCGCGGTTGACCGGCGTCGCCACGCCACATGCCGCGCCGTGACGTACAACTGCGCCGTGCAGCCAGCCCACTTCCGTGCGCCCGCGCCCGCTGTGTAGATCGATATGAAACGACGGCATTTTTCCGCCGCGCCCAGAGGCTACCGCGCGGCGAATCAATGGCCGGGCCAGCGTTGCCGGAAGGCGCGTGCCCCATGCCAGCGCGCGCACCGGCGTCCCCGGTAAATCCACCACGTCGATTCGCTTTGCTCGCATCACGGCCAAACACTCGCGTAGCATTGCCATCTCCAGTTTGAAAAGTTGTGCATGTCGATAAATTCCGGCGACCGGCATATCGAGGATGGCCGATGTGGCGTTGCCGATGAGATTAGCCAACAGCTTCGACCATTTCATGGCTGACGCCGAAGCATAACCACGCGCGTTCAACTGAGCGCGGTCAAAAGCCGTTACGAGCGGCGTAGATAGTGGATGACCGAGCGCCACTCCCACACCGCGCTCA
>JBQTJD010000635.1:0-3711 GCA_052387475.1 Anaerolineales bacterium
TAACGCTTCATCCTCCCCAAATAACTCAACATGGCCGTGCCGGTTTTGATGCCGTTGAAGAAACGCTTGATTTCAATGTTTTCATTCGGCGCGTGATTGGCCTCGTCGTGATTGGCATACGGCACACCAAAAGCGGGCACGCCGAGGATTTTGGTGAACACGTAGTCGGGCAGGCTGCCGCCGGCGCTGGGGATGAGCAACGGCGCTTCGCCCTGCGCGGCAGTGATGCCGCGCACAATCGGCCCAGTGAAGGGCGATTCGAGCGGCGTCTTCGACGGTTCCATGCTGCCCTGCCGGATGAACTCGACCTGCGGCGCGTGTTGCTTCACATGCGCCTCCACTTTGGCGAAGATGTCCTCAGTGGTCTGCGCCTCGACCAGACGAATATCGCACTTCGCCACCGCCTCGTGCGGCAGCACCGTCTTCGAGCCGGGGCCGCCATAGCCGCCGTGCAGGCCGTTGATCGTCAGCGTCGGGAAGAACATCGTGCGCTCGAAGAAGCCACGCTCGGCGGGCGCATCAAGTTCTGTGAGGCCAATCTCGCCCTTGACCGTCGCCACATCCAGCGGCAAACGTGCGATGGCGTCCAATTCCATTGGCGTGGGCGGGAGGACGTGATCGTAGAAACCATCAATCGTAATCTCGCCGCGCGCATTCTTCATTGTGCCAAGCAAATGTACCAGCGTCCACAACGGGTTGGGCGCGACGTTGCCCCAGTTGCCCGAATGCAGATCGCTCTTCGCGCCGCGCGCCCGCAACTCAAATCCAATCACCCCCCGCACGCCGAACATCACACACGAACGCCCGCTCTCATGCACCGGGCCATCGGCAGTGATCACCAGATCGGCTTTGAGTCGCTCGCGATGCCGGCGAACGAACTCGGCGATGTGCGGGCTGCCGATTTCCTCTTCGCCCTCGAGCAATACGATGACGTTGCATGACAGCTCACCGCGCACAGCCAGCAGCGACTCGAGCGCGAGCAGTTGCGCGAAGTGCTGGCCTTTGTTGTCGCCCGCACCGCGCGCATAGATGCGCCCATCACGAATGCTCGGCTCGAACGGCGGCGTCACCCACGCATCCAAGGGATCAGGCGGTTGCACGTCGTAATGACCGTACAGCAGGACGGTCGGCGCACCGGGCACGCCGTCTCGTTTTCCCAGCACCATCGGCCAACCCGCTGTGGGTACGGCTTCCGCGTCGAGGCCCATCCCGTTTAACGTCTCCACAAGGAAGGCCGCGACCTCAGCGATCCCGATGCCGTGTGCGCTGATGCTAGGTATGCGCAGGTAATCGAGCAGCCGCTGCAAGTGTGTATCGTGTTGCGAGTCGAGGTGCTGAAAAACGTCGGTGAGATCAGGCTCGGTCATTTCACACTTCGATGAAGCTGCCATCCTCAGCGCGGCGCGCGGTGCGGATGCTGAGGATGGCGTCGCGATTGAGCGGGCCGTAGATGTGCGGGAAAAGTTGCTGGGCCAGCGGGTGGCCGGGCGGCGGCGTGGGGAGGGGCGGCTCGTACTTCACCGGCGCGGAAACTTTATCGGGGTCAATCACCAGCGTGAGGAAATCACCCGGCACGTCGCGGTAAATGCCATTGGCGATATCGAGCAGAACCCCGGCCTCGCGCGTGCAATGGATAAAGCCCTCGATCACAAAGCCATCTGGCGCATAGGGCGACTCTTCCGGCTGCGTGCGAAAGTACGCGGCGGGGACGAGATGCAGAATTGGCTCGGCCACTAGGCCTCCGCTGTGCGCCGCCGTTGAAGCCCGCGCTCGGCGAGCCACGCCCCGCCGATGCTGATGAAATACAACACGATCATCGGCAGCATGACGAGAGCCATGTTGAGCGGGTCGGTCGTCGGCGTGATGGCGGCGGCGATGACGGCGATGATGAGAATGGCAAAGCGCCACTGGCTGAGCAGGTGCTGCGAGCGCACCAGCCCGACCGAGGCCAGCGCGGTGATGATGAGCGGCAACTGAAAAGCGATGCCGACCCAGAACATCAACGAGGTGATGAGGTTGAAATACGATGATGGAGTCCAGGCTGTGGCGAACCCGCCGAACTCCTGCAAAAATGGGATGGTCGCGGGCAGCATGACAAAGTAAGTAAAGGCCACGCCAATGGCGAACAGCACACTCGCCAGCGGAATGGCCCACGCCAGCCGGAGGCGGCTCACCGGCATCAGCCCCGGCGCGATGAAGAGGAAAATTTCGGTAATAATCCACGGCATCGCCAACACCATGCCGCCGAGCAGCGACACGCGCATCACCGTGCCGATACCTTCCGCCGGCTCGCGCGTGGTCAACTCTTTGATGCTTTGCTGACCGAGCGTGTACAGCGTCGTCAGGCCCTCCAGGGTGGGCTGTTGCACCAGCGCGCCAAAGATTTCATACGCCTGACCGGTGAGCGGCACCGTCAGCACCGCCATGATTTTCTCGGCTTGCCAGAAGGCCAGCGCTGAAAACAGCGTCAGCACGATGACCGAGCGCAGCAAATGGCCGCGTAGCGCCTCGATGTGTTCGGCAAACGCCCCCACCAAATCGAATAACGACTCGCGGCTCTCAAACGAGTCGGCGATGGTTTCGGTCAACTCCACATCTTCGGGAACGTCGGTGAAGAAGTGATAGATCGCCAGCCGCAGGCTGTTGAGCCAGCGAAAGGGCCAAGCCACCAACCACCACACAGCTTTGAGCAACCGTATAGGCAGACTCACGATCCAGCCGAGCACATTGCGTACACGTTGCCACGGCGACACAGTCACGTCCATGCGGTCGCTCATTCCGACGGCGGCTTGGTCTCGCGCGTCCAGGCGGAGAATGGTTCCTCGGCGGGTTTAGCCGCATCATCGAGTTCCTGAGTCCACGCCGTGAACGGCGGGTCGGCAGGTGGAGGTGGGGGAGGGGAAGCGGGCAGCGGCGCGGATGCGGGCGGCTCAGAACTGAGCTTGGGCGAGGGGGCAGGGTTGCCGGTGAGCGTTTGCGCCGCCGATTGCGCCGTCTCGCGGATTTGCTGATTGGCGCCCTCCGTCGCCTGCTTCAAATCCTGCGCCACGGACTTGATCTGCGCGTTAGTTTGCTGCCCGATTTGTTGCAAGTCTTCAAGCTGCGCTTCTTCGACAATCCGGCGCGGGAGGTTTTGCATCTCCGCCGAAACGCGTTGAATCGCCTGATAATTTTCCGAGCGGGTGAGGCGGTTGATGAAACGCCCGGCTTGCTTGGCCATCCGGGTGAGGTCATTGGGGCCAAAAAGCAATAGCAGGATAACGACAAAGACCACCAATTCTTGCAGGCCAATACCAAAGATGTTGAGGTCAGGCATACCGATATACTTCAGTGCTCAGGTTTCTTTTTCGAGTTCGGCGGCTACGGCGCCCAGCACGCCATTAATGAAGCGCGGCGCGCTCTCCGAACCAAACTCCTTCGCCAATTCCACCGCTTCATTGATGGCCACCTTCATTGGGGTTTGGCGCCCGACCGCAAACTCCCACAGCGCCATCCGTAAGATACTGCGATCCACCAACGCCATCTGGTCGAGCGGCCACTCGGGCGCGTGCCGTTCAATCTGCGCGTCAAGCGTGCGGGCATGCGCCAGCACGCCGGCCACCAATGCACGCATGAAGGTTTCGCCCTCCGGCTTGAGCGGTTTCTCGGCCATGCGCTGGCTGAGCACCTCCTCCAACGGATGCCGCGTCAACTCCAGTTCGTACAACGCCT
>JBQTJD010000636.1:0-6196 GCA_052387475.1 Anaerolineales bacterium
CGCCAAGAACGCAAAGGGTCGCTGCGCTTACGCTTGGCGAACCTGGCGCGCTTTGCGAGAGATCACCTTTATGCTCTTACTTGCCTGCCCGCCGGGCGCGTGCGTCGCGTGCGGGCAAAGCTGTAGAAAATTACACCGAGCACGATGATGCCGGCCACGCCGAGCACCGCGCCCAAAAGTAGTTGATCGCCCAATAGCGCGGCGGCGGTCACAATCACGTTGCCGAGCGCCAGCGGTAGCATCACCTTCCAGCCCAAGGCCATTAGCCGGTCGTAGCGCAAACGCGGCAGCGTGGAGCGAGTCCAAATCATGAAGACAAGCGAGGCAATGATCTTGCCCCAGAAGTACACGATGCCGAGCCACGGCACTTGATAGACAAACGGCCCCTGCCACCCGCCCAGAAAGAGCGTGGTAAAGATCGCACTGACGCCGACCATTTTGATGTACTCGGCCATGAAGAACAGCGCGAACTTCATGCCGGAATATTCGGTGTGGTAGCCCGCCGTCAACTCCTGTTCGGCCTCGGGCATGTCGAATGGCGCGCGATTGGTTTCGGCGAGCGCGGAAATATAGAAGATGAGGGCGGCCAGCGGTTGCAACAGCACGAACCACACGCCGCTCTGCGCGTTGACGATGTCGCCCATGCTCATCGAGGCGGCGATCATCAGCGGGCCGACGACCGACAGGCCCAGCGCGAGTTCGTAGCTGATCATCTGCGCCGCGGAGCGCAGCCCGCCGAGCATGGCGTACTTGTTGGCCGACGCCCACCCGCCGACCGTGATACCGTACACGGCGATGGAGGCGACCGAGAGGATGTACAGCATGCCGACGTTAAGATCGGCGATGCCGAGCGGCAAATCCTGGCCGGGGCCGTAGAAGTCTTTGACCGGCGGCCCCCACGGCACGACGGCCAAGATGATGAGCGCCGGGATGACGGTGATGATGGGCGCGAGCAGGAACATGACCTTGTCCGCGCCGGCGGGGATCAGCTCTTCCTTCATGATGAGCTTGAGGCCATCGGCCACTGGCTGCAACAGCCCCCACGGCCCGACGCGGTTGGGGCCGACGCGATATTGCAACTTGGCCGCGACCTTGCGCTCGGCCAGCGTCATGTACGCGAAGCTCGCCAGCAGCACGCCGGTGCTGATGAGGGCTTTGATGATCCATTCAACTAGGCGGAACCATTCGATGGTCATAATTCACTGCTCAATGCACAATTCACAGTGCACGAATTCCTCTTCATCCGTGATTTCACCCTCACCCTCTGCCCCAGCTCCTCTCGCTTGGAGAAGGGTGAGGTCGCGTCTTTTCGAGTCCGTTTTACTTGCTTACCCTTACCGCTACCGGGTTAGCCGGCACATCTACACCCAGACTCTCTGGCATTAGCACTGCGCCCTCCGGCGCGCGGCCATCTACACGGGCGGCCACTTTCACGCTTGAGCCATTCGCGCTCACCGTCACTTCATCGCCATCCTTCACGCCCAACTGTGCTGCGTCGGCGGAGTTGATTTCCACATACGGGTGCGGCACGCGCGGGTGCATCAACAATGAACGGGAGAAGGTCGTGCCGCGATCATAAAGGAGAGTGGTGGGCACGAGCCGCAATCCTTGAGAATTGGAGATTGGAGAATTGACGGGCTGCGTTGCCACCGGCTCGCCCCGCTCTGAGCCGGATTTGAGATGCTGGCCCACACCCTGCTCGTTTGTATAGCTCGTGCCGCCGTAATACAAATCGCGCCCGCCCACATCCGGCCACTGCTTCTCGACTTTGGAAATTTCGCCGTAGCTCAAGCCCGCGAACGCCGGCACGGTCTTCGTCATCTCGTCGAAAAGTTGCGCCGGGAACTTGGGCAACGTCACGCTCACCTGCGCGCCGATGAGGGCGGCGATTTCGCAATCCGGTTTGCTCTGGCCTTTGGCCGGCACGGCGGGATAGAAGCGCTGCACGCGCCGCTCGCCGTTGGTGTACGTCCCCTCGCGCTCGGCCCACGCCGCCGCGGGCAGCACCACGTCCGCGAGTTTTGCTGTGTCGGTCAGGAATAAATCCTGTACCACCACAAACCCCGTAGAGACGCCGTCGCTTCGCTTATGCAGCGCGTCTCTACCCAAACGCCCATCGCCCACCGGATCAGCGGCCACAATCCAATTGACGCTGCCTGTGCGGAACTCACCGGACGGTTTCACGCCCAACTCCCACGCGCCCATCGTGTTCGCGCCCGGCCACACCCCGATCAATCCATTATTCGGCTTGCCGAAATGGTTAGTGGTAATGAGTAAATTGGCGCAGGCCTGAGCCAGCGCCGTGCTGCCCGCAAAATCCAACCCCTCGCACCCGAAGAAGATGACGGCGTTCTCTGCTTTCGCGAACGCATCGGCGTAATCGTTCGAGCCGGCGACGAGCATGCCGAGCACAGTGCCGACTTCGTTGCCGTAGGTGTAGCGGACTGTGTATTTGGCGGCGCGATCGAGCTTGGTCGGGCGCGCATTGGCGACGATGAGGGTCGCGCCGCGCTCGGCGGCCTGCTTGACGCGCAGCCACCACACCGGAGCCTCTTCTTCGAGATCGGACGCAATCACCAGAATCGCGCTGCCCTTCCCCAGCGCGCCGAGGTTCGTTCCCGCGCCGCGAAGCGGCGTGAGAGAAAGCGGAACAGTAGTTCCGACGCTTCGCGCTTCTCCAGCGTCAGCTTCGCTGACGCCCGCGCCGACGCCGACGAGCTGCACCTGCTCGCCGCCGCCCATCGTCGAGTTCAATTCCACCGAGCCGCCGAGGCCGTCCACCACTCTCTTCACGGCGAACAAATCTTCATTCGAGAGCCGGTCGCCGAGCAGCGCCACTAATTCCTCACCCCTCGCTTTGAAATTCTCCGCGACCGCAGCCAATGCTTCATCCCACGTCGCTTCGGTGAGCGCGCCGTTCTTGCGGATGAGGGGCGTTGTCAACCGATCAGGGCTTTCCACAAAGTGGTGGCCGAAGCGGCCTTTATCGCAAATCCAGATTTCGTTGACCTGTTCATTCTGGCGCGGCATCACGCGTTTGATAACAGGGATGCCGCCCTGCTTGACTTCGCGCCGAGTGCTGAAAGTGAGGTTGCACCCGACCGGGCAGTGATTGCAAATGGAGGCCGCCGGCGTCAACTCCCACGGGCGCGCGCCGAAACGGAAGTCGCGCGTCGTGAGCGCGCCCACCGGGCAGATGTCGGTGGTGTTGCCGCTGAACTTTGAGTCGAAGCCCGGCTTCGAGAAGGTGACGATTTCGAGTTTGCGCCCGCGCTCGTAGAAGCCGAGCACATGGTCGTCCACGATTTCATCGCAGAAGCGTGTGCAGCGCGCGCACTGGATGCAGCGTTCGCGGTCGAGATAGATAAGCGCTTCCTCCGGCGCGCCCAGCGGCACGTGTTTCTCCAGGCGCTGCTTTTCGTCGAAGAGGAAACGGCTGCGGCCGGGGCCGTGGCGCATGGTGAGGTTTTGCAGCGGGCACTCGCCGCCCTTGTCGCAGATGGGGCAGTCGAGCGGATGAGAAGTGAGCAGGAACTCGATCACGTCGTCGCGCGCCTCGACAACCTTCTGACTCGCGCCGACGACGACCATGCCGTCTTCGACGGGCGTGGTGCAGGCGGTCTCCAGCTTTGGCCCAAAACCGATCTTTGGATTGTCCTGTTCATCTACCAACACTTGCCCGGTGGCGCGGTCTTTCTGTACGCGGCCCACTTCCACCAGGCACATACGGCACATGCCCACCGGCTTCAGCTTGGGGTGATAGCAGAAGACGGGGATGTCGTTCTCGATGCGTTTGGCAGCATCTACCATCAGCGTGCCCTTGGGCACGGAGACTTGGACGCCATCGACGCTCAGGGTGACGAGATCGGCCATGGTTTAGGTTTTTCGCACCAGCAGTTCAACGGCCCCATTAAGTTTTCAGCAAGGGCCGGGTTTCAAAAATCACGCCCTGCCAGCCGTTGTAGCATTCGAATTGGTGGCGCTCAATCAGCCATTCATCCAGCCCAACCACATCCCGCCGCAAGTAATCAGGCTTGACAAAGATGATGGTCAGTGGGCGCGGCGTCTGATTGATCGAGGTTCTTATGTTTTCAAAGACTTTTGCCAGCAGTTCACCCTGAAAGGGGCTAAAGAAGTACACGACGGTGACCTCGGGCGGCACCCGGTACAGGCTGGCGTCGGTCATCACCAGTTCAATGTTCTGACACACCAACCGCGAACGGTTGCGGGCCACTAATCGTTCGGCCACCGCGTTCAATTCCGGCGAAAACTCCACCCCGATCACTTTGCGAAACGGATAGCTGGCCGCCATCATCAACGCGACCCCCATGCCCGAGCCGTAATCCAAAAACACGTCTCGCCCAGGCCTCACGTCCACAAATCGCATCGCCTGGCGGAAATCCACATTGTGCGAAGCGACGTGATGATGGCCAAGGGCCGGCAGGTTTTTCAATTCACCGTAATCCACCAGCGTCTGGCCGATGCCAAACTGCCAGCGCCACAGACGCTCGCGGATGGCGTTAGGCAGATAAGTAAGCGTACCCAATAGCCCACGTTCTACCAATAGATTCTGGAAGTGAGCCAACACTGTCTCGGAGTTGGATTTGTTTGCCTTGCTCATCTGCAGTTTCGCTCCCATCGCCCTACGGGGGTCGTTATTTTCACTTTGCAGCCATCTAATTGCCCGTCACGACCGGTTCTTCTTTCTTCATTGCAGGCTTCGCAGCCATCGGTTTGGCCGGAGCAGGTTTAGCAGCCGGTTTCGGCGCGCCGTCCTTCGTATGCGCGTCAAAATCGTTGCGGAAAGCTTTGAGCGAGGAGAGCACTGGCGTGATGCTGAACTCGCCCAGTGGGCATAGGCATTTGTTTTGAATCTGAGACGCGACGTTCTGCAGCAAATCCACATCGGCCTTGAGAACCTCGCCTCGATTGACGCGCTCCAAAATGTTGAGCATCCAATACGTGCCCTCGCGGCATGGCGTACACTTGCCGCATGACTCGTGCTTGAAGAACTTCGTCGTCTTCAGCGTCACCCATGCCAGGTCTACCGTCTCATCCAGCACGATGACGGACGCCGAGCCGAGCATCGCTTTCTTCTCGGCCACCGACTCGTAATCGAGCGCCATGTCCAAAATCGACTCATCCACCGGCATCACCACCGACGACGCGCCTGCCAGCATCACGGCTTTGATTTTCTTGTCACCCGGGATGCCGCTGCCGTGCGTGAAGATCAATTCGCTCAACGGTGTTCCAAGAGGTAGTTCATAGTTGCCGGGCTTGTTGATACAGCCCGACAGGCAGAAAACTTTGGTGCCGGGGCTTTTCTCGGTGCCGTACTTTTTGTATTCCGCCGCGCCATGGTTAAGGATGTACGGCACGTTCGTTACCGTCTCAGTGTTGTTGACGACGGTGGGTTTGCCGTACAAGCCTTTATCCGCCGGGAAGGGTGGCTTGAGGCGCGGCTGGCCGAGCTTGCCCTCGATGGATTCGAGCAGCGCGCTCTCCTCACCGCAAATGTACGCGCCCGCGCCGAGGTGGTGATAAAAGTCGAGCGAGAAATTTGCACCGAACAAGTTCTGACCGAGGAAGCCGCGCGCGTACAATTCGGCTACACACTTCTCCAGCCCAACCACCAAATCCCAATACTCGCCGCGCACGTAGTTGTAAATAGTGCCGGCTTGCGAGGCGTAGGCCGTGATCATCGCCCCTTCCAAAAATTGGAACGGGTTGCGGGTCATGATCTCGCGGTCTTTGAACGTGCCCGGCTCCTACTCATCGGAGTTGATGGTGACGTAGCGCGGGACGGAGTCCTTGGTGAGGAAGCTCCATTTCAGACCGGTGGGGACGCCGGCCCCGCCGCGCCCGCGCAGACCAGAGGCCTTCACCTCGTCAATCACCTGCGCCGGCGTCATTTGCGTGACGGCTTTCTTGAACGCCTCGAAGCCGCCATTGGCAACATACACATCCAGCTTATGGATGTCGGGAATGTCGCGGTGGCGGAGGAGGATGTGAGCCATAAGCACGTCGTGCGTGGTGCGCATTGCGTAACCCGTACGCAATACGCACTACGTTATTTGCCTTTCAAGCCTTCCAAAATCACCAGCGCGTTGTCCACCGTCATCGGTTTCTCCACAGATTCACTTTCGTGTAAGTGGATACCGGTTTTGTCCTGAATCTGAAAGCACGGAGCTTTATC
>JBQTJD010000637.1:0-2673 GCA_052387475.1 Anaerolineales bacterium
AAGTGTCGTTACCCGTCGAGGTTAATCCAGTGCACTGAGCAATTTAGCTTGCTCCACTGCAACGACACTCGTGCTCTCTATCACGCCGACATGCGCTATCGCTCGTCGCACCCGGCATGTACACCCCGGCCCGGGCTGGCTATAATTCAAGCAGGAAGGCAGGTGTTGAAATGACAGGACTCTTGGAAAAAGCGATTGCCCAAGTGCAGCAACTTTCATCTGAACAGCAGGACGCCATTGCAGCGTTGATTCTCGAAGAATTGGCTGATGAAGAAAAGTGGGAGCGCGCTTTCGCGCAGTCACAGGACGCTTTAGCTCGGTTGGCCGAGAAGGTTCGGAGTGATATTCGCACCGGCAACGTGACAAAGGCCGGGTTTGACGAATTGTGAACTCGTATTTAACCGACGAGTTTATCGAGTGCTTTCGCGACTTGCCCGACTCGGTAAAAGAGCAAGCTCGTAAAAGCTATCGATTGTGGCGCGACAACCCGCGCCATCCCAGTCTGCATTTCAAACGTATCCATTCGACCCAGCCGATTTACTCTGTTCGTATAAGTTTGGGTTGGCGCGCCTTGGGGTTGGTGGAAGGCGAAAACATTTACTGGTACTGGATTGGGCCGCATGCCGAATACGAGCGCCTGATCAAGTAACAGCCATGTCTGTTCTTCACACCGAGCAGAGCATCAGCAGTTGGTCGCGATTTTGGACTCCCTCATTGATACGGTGGGCGAGGACGAGAGTCATCCCTTGGCTTCGCTGATAGAAGTTGTGGGCGCATTGGTGGAGAAGCATGAAGACGAGCATGTGCCCGAGATCACCGAAACTGAATTGCACATTTGATTCCATCGCTGTAATGACGCGCGTGCACGCAAGGTCTGTCAGCCAGCTCCCATATCATTCCAGCCGTCACACCCGCGAAAGCGGGTGTCCAGGCCACGGCGGTGGATTCCCACTTTCGCGGGAATGACGTGCCCACCAACTGACCACTCATGCGCGCACACGATGATGCCGCCGCTCGAAAATCGAGCGGCGGCCTGTTTTATAATCGTCGGCATGCGCTATCGCTCGTCGCGCGCTCGCTCGAATGCGCCCGCCAATCGGCGCGCCCTCATCGCGCTCTTCATCGTCAGCGTCATCGGCGGACTGATCATCGCGGCGGCCCTGTCGCTGCCGCGCCTCGTCTCGGTCTCGCCGGCGGCCAGCGCCGTCAACGTCTCCCCGCACGCCCGTATCCGCTTCACCTTTGACCGTGCCATGGATGCAGCCTCGCTCACGGCGGCGTTGCGCGTGCAGCCCGACCTGCCCGGCTCCGTCGCATGGGATGAGGCGGCGCGCACCCTGACCTTCATCCCCAACCAGCCGTGGCCGCTGCAAAGCGCCGTCACCGTCACGCTCAGCGGCGGACGCAGTTCGCTCGGCCTGCCGCTCACCGAAGCGCAGACATGGTCGTTCACCGTCGGCGAGGAGCGCTTCGTCTTCCTCACCGGCGCGCCGTCCAACCTCGCCGTGCAAGCCATCACTCCGGGCGACACACCCACGCCACTGACGGGCGAACCGTTCGGCGTCGAAGACTACGCCATCCGTTTTGACGGTGAGCAGATCGTGTACGCGGCGCAACGTGAGGATGGGGGCGCGGATTTGCGCGCGGTCTCGATTGAGGGCGGCGATGCGCGTGAGGTGTTGCTCTGCCCGGAGGCCGCCTGCGTCAACCCGGCCTTCTCGCCCGATGGAACCCGCGTGGCCTACGAGCGGCAGACGTTGGTGAAAGGGGCCAGTGGCGCGATGGAGTTCGGCGAGCCGCGCGTCCACACGCTCACCCTCGCCACCGGTGCTAACGTGGCGGTGGGCGATCCCGCGAACCAGCTAAGCGGAGCGACGCGCGCCCCGCAGTGGGGGCCCGATGGCCGCCTCAGCTTTTACGATGCCGCTCGCGCCGCCGTCGTCATCCTCGACACCGTGTCCGACGCAGTGACGTATGTCCCCAACCTCGCCGGGGCGCGGGGTTCATGGGCGCCGGATGCGCAAAGCTTCGTGCTGCCGGAAGTGGTGTTGCAGGAAACGGCCGTCGTGCCGAGTGTGGCCGGGCTGTATAGCCGCTTGCAGCGCGTGACGATTGCGACCAACGCCGCGCAAAATCTTTCGGGGGATGGGGTTGTGGAAGATGTCTCTCCGGTGTATTCTGTTTCGGGCGAGTGGCTGGCCTTCGCGCGCAAAGGGCTGACGCGCGAGACGTGGACGCCGGGCCGGCAATTGTGGGCCATGCGCGCCGACGGCAGCGAGGCGAAGCCGCTTACCGACGCAGCCGATTATCATCACAGCGCCTTTGCGTGGAGCCTCGACGACCGTTACTTGCTCTACATGCGCTCGAACGCCACCGACCCCGCCGCGCCGGTGGAGATCTGGTTGATGAATGCGGACGGCACGGGTGCGCGCAAATTGGTCAGCGGAGGTTATGCGCCGAAGTGGTTGCCGTGACGCTCTCCGACCGCATAAGCGTAGCGACGCTCACGGTCGGCAGACCGTTGCCCGCGAGGACGCGGGCAATGAGCGTGATAGACAACTTAAATGAGTGATCTGATCAATCGTTTTGCTCCGGATTTCTCGTTGCCGTCGGCCAACACCTCGCGCGTGGCGCTGACGGATTTGCGCGGGTCGTTCGTCGTGCTCACCTTTT
>JBQTJD010000638.1:0-2234 GCA_052387475.1 Anaerolineales bacterium
CGACTGGAAGAAACGGCTCATGCTCTACTACCTGAATTTCGTCGAAATCGCGCACGATGTCGTGATTGTTTGCCCGGCTAGACATCGTGTCCAAAACCGCGCACGATGTCGTGATCATTGAGAGCTACCCCAAAGAAATTCTACGTTGTCTGGAAGGGGCGCCGGCCCGGCGTGTATGCCTCGTGGGCCGAGTGCGAGGCGCAGGTGAAGGGCTTCCCCGACGCCGAGTACAAGGCCTTCCCCAATCGCGCCGAGGCTGAAGCCGCGTATGCGGCCAGCTACACCGACTACAAGGGCAAGCGCCTCATCAATCAACAACGTCTGCTCGAAGTCGGCCCGCCTCTCACGCCGAGCTACGCCGTCGATGCGGCCTGCAGCGGCAGCCCCGGCCCGCTGGATTATCGCGGCGTAGATGTCGCGACCGGCGCTGAGATTTTCCGGCAAGGCCCATTTGCGAACGGCACCAACAACGTCGGTGAGTTTTTGGCGTTGGTGCATATTCTGGCGTGGTGCCAGCAGCGCAACGATACTGCGCCCATCTATTCGGATTCGGAGTTGGCGCTCGACTGGGTGAAAGCAAAACAGTGCCGGACGAATTTGGCGCGCGACGACCACAACGCAGAACTGTTCGATTTGATCGCGCGGGCTGAGCGCTGGCTGAAGGACAACGCCTATCCCAATCGCACGCTCAAATGGGTGACCGAGGCGTGGGGCGAGAACCCCGCCGACTTTGGCCGGAAGTAACCGCTCAGTTTTACTCAGCGGCCCGCACATCGGCTCGCAGCCAAACGCGCATCTCACCCGGCTCGCGGTTGTCCCATGCGTAATACGGCACGGCTGTGATTTCAATCGGTTGCCGGCCTGGGCGGTTGTCGCGACGATACAGCGCCCCCTGCCAGCCGGCCGCATCGATGATGGCGCCGCGACCACGGAGCACCGTGACGCCGTTGAGCAGATCGGGGCGATGCTCCGCCACAAACGACGAAACAGCAGCGGGATCGAGTGAGAGGCGATCCAGTGCAATCCCGCCATGATCGGCACCCTCGAGGCAATACACGATTGGGCCGCGCTGCAGGGCCAGGCGGCCTTGCAATTGTCGCACCGCCGGGTTGGCCCACACGCTGCACACCGGCATGTCGAGGGTGAGCGTCACGCGGTCACCGGGCTGCCAGGTGCGATTGAGCGCGACATAGCCCTGAGACGGTTGCGCATCGGTCAGCCGCGACTCGTTGAGCCGCAACTCCCACTGGTCGCACCACTCCGGGATGCGCAGATGTAGCGCGAAGATCAGCGGCGCGTCGAGGCCCAACTCAATCTGCACCTCGCCTTCCCACGGGTAGCGCGTCACCTGCCGCAAGCGCACCGTCTGATCGGCGATCCGAATTTGAGCGGTGCTTTGCGCGTAAAGATGCACCCAGATTTCTGCTGCGCCGGTGGAGTAGAAATAGTTGCCGAGGGTGGCGAGGACGCGCCCGACGTTGGGCGGGCAGCACGGGCAGTTGAACCATGGCTCGCGATGATGATGGCCCGCGCTGGCAAGTGGGTTTTCGTAAAAGAAGCGCGTGCCATCCAGCGAGACACCGCTGAGAAATCCGTTATACAGCACGCGTTCGATGAGGTCGGCATACTTCCCCTCGCCCGCGAATTGCAACAACCGTTGATTCCACATTATCAGCGCAATGGCCGCGCACGTCTCGGCGTACGCCGTCTCATCGGGCAAATCGTAATCGGTGGTGAAGCCTTCGTTGCGCGCCGACGGCCCAATCCCGCCGGTGAGGTACAGCCGTCGGCGGGTAACGTTCTCCCACAACTGCTCGCAAGTTTGCAATAGAGTGACATCGTTCAACTCATGCGCGAGATCGGCCATTGCGGCGTACAAATACATCGCCCGCACCGCGTGGCCCACCACCCGCATCTGCTCGCGAATGGGCGCGTGGGCTTGCATGTATTCGTAGGTTTTGGCCCAATACTTGGCCGGGTCATCGCCGCGGGCGCGGGCCTCAACATCATAGTAATGAGGCGACTGGCCGCGCTCTTAGACAAAATATTGAGCCTGATCAAGATAGCGCTGCTGGCCGGTGGCGTGATACAGCCGGATCAGGGCCAGCTCGATCTCCGGATGGCCGCAGTAGCCGCGCATCTGACCGGCGGCGCGGCCAAACGTGGCGACGATGGTATCGGCGTAGCGGCACAGCGCGTTGAGGAGTTTCGGGTCACTGGTGGCCTGGCAGTGG
>JBQTJD010000639.1:0-3004 GCA_052387475.1 Anaerolineales bacterium
GGCATTACGCAAGTGGCGGCGATGGCGGGTTATCACGTCACAATGATCGATGTGTCGCCGGTGCAACTGGATAAGGGCCTGGCGGCGGTCAAACGCTCGCTCGGCAAATTTCAAGAGAAGGGCCGGCTGGATGAGAAGCCGGCGGATATCGAGGGCCGCATCCGCCCGGAGACGGCGCTCGACGCAGTGGCCAAAGCCGATCTCGTCATCGAGGCCGCCACCGAAAACATCGACATCAAGCTGCGGCTGTTTCGCGAATTGGATGAACGCGCGAAGCCCGACATTATCATCGCCAGCAATACCTCGTCCATCTCGCTTACCCGGCTCGGTGCGGCCACCAAGCGGCCCGACAAAGTGGTGGGCATGCACTTCTTCAATCCCGTGCCGGTGATGACTTTGGTGGAAGTGGTGAAAGGCCTCGGCACGAGCAACAGCACGGTTAATCATGTGGTCGGGCTGGCCGAGAAGATGGGCAAGACGCCGATTGTGGTGAACGACGCGCCCGGCTTCATCTCCAACCGCATCCTCTGCCCGATGATCAACGAAGCGGTGTTTGCGCTGGAGGAGGGCGTGGCCCCGCGCGAATCGAGTGATGCGATTATGAAGCTAGGGATGAACCACCCGATGGGGCCGCTCACCCTGGCCGACATGGTCGGCCTCGACGTGGTGCTGGCCGTGATGGAGGTGCTGCACCGCGACCTCGGCGATGACAAGTACCGCCCGGCGCCGCTGCTCAAGCGCATGGTGGACGCCGGCTACCTCGGGCGCAAGGCTGGGCGCGGCTTTTACGAGTATTAGAGCGGTTTCCGGATTGATTGAGGGAAGTTCGTCAACGGGTGAAACGGATTGAACTGATACATCCGTGCAATCCGTTGACTTCCAGCATGATTCCAAAAGGAACTCGCTCTAATCCATCACCCCAACCCGTCATTCCGAGCCGCATAAGCGGCGCAACAGTAGTTGCGCCAGCGTCGTTTTGCGGCGAGGAATCTCTACTTTTGCCGCAGAGACTCCGCGTTCGGCGAACGACCGCGTGCTTCGCTTGGCGAAGCCACGCTCGGAGTGACATTGAAAAGTGCGTCAGATGAGTGAGTGCCATGCGATTGATTCAATTTGATACGCTGATCTAATCGACCTGACAGGTCTGTCTCCAAGGATACCCCGCATGCCCGACCCTCGTGTAAGCAAACTCGCGCAGGTGCTGATCCACTACTCGCTGGAACTGAAGCCGGGCCAGCAATTGCAGTTGCGCACGCATCCACTGGCCGACGAACTGTCGCTCGCCGTTTATGCCGAGGCCATCAAAGCCGGCGCGCACGTCTTCCTCTCCAACGCGCTGCCGGGCGCGGACGCTATGTTTTATCGCCACGCGACTGAAGCGCAATTGGATTACGTCTCGCCCATCCGCAAACTCATCACCGAGACGTTTGACGCCACGCTCGTCATCCGCGCCGAGCACAACACGCGCGAGTTGAGCAGCGCCGATCCGGGCCGCATCGCGCGCACGCGCAAGGCCGGGGCTGCTGTCTCCAAAATCTTCTTCGAGCGCGCGGCGCGCAAAGAGTTGCGCTGGGTTTTGACCGAGTATCCGACCCAGGCCTCGGCGCAAGAAGCCGAGATGAGCCTGAGCGAGTACGAGGACTTTGTGTATGGGGCAGGCCTGCTCGACCAGCCCGGTCCCGTGGCGTTGTGGCGCGAAGAAGGCGTGCGACAGCAGCGGCTGATTGACTGGCTGGCGGGCAAAGATGCGGTCACCCTCAAAGGCGCGAACATCGATCTCACGCTTTCGATCAAAGGTCGCAAATTCATCGAGGCCGATGGCAAGTACAACTTTCCCGACGGCGAAATCTTCACTGGCCCGGTGGAGGACTCGGTCAGCGGCTGGGTGCGCTTTCGTTACCCGGCCATCTACGGCGGGCAGGAAGTGACCGACATCGAGCTATGGTTCGAGAATGGGAAAGTGGTGAAGGAGAGCGCGAGCAAGAATCAAGCGTTGCTCACCGCGCAGTTGAACATTGACGCCGGTGCGCGCTACCTGGGCGAGTGGGGCATCGGCACGAATTACGGCATCCAGCGCTTCACCAAAAACATGCTCTTCGACGAGAAAATGGGCGGCACCATCCACCTTGCCGTGGGCGCGAGTTACCCGGAGAGCGGCGGCAAAAACGAAAGCGGCCTGCACTGGGACATGCTGTGCGACATGGCCGAGAGTGAGATTAAGGTGGATGGTGAAGTGTTTTACAAGAATGGCAAGCCGGTCATTTGAACGACAGACTTAACGCGAGGGCGCAAGGAAGCAAAGGCGCAAGGATTCTTTTGCGACTTTGTGTTGAAACACTATGCAACGGGTATGTGTTTTCTGCGGGTCAGCGACGGGCGCGAAGGCGGAGTATGCCGAGGCCGCCCAACGCATGGGCGCGCTGCTCACGCAGCAAGGGATTGAATTGGTGTACGGCGGTGGACGCGTCGGGCTGATGGGCGTGTTGGCCGACGCGGTGCTGGCGAGCGGCGGGCGCGGCATCGGCATCATCCCCGAGTTTCTGTTCAGCAAAGAGATTGAGCATCGCGGCGTACAAGATTTGCGCGTGGTGAAGTCGATGCACGAACGCAAAGCGCTCATGGCCGACCTGGCCGATGGTTTCATCGCGCTGCCCGGCGGCTTTGGCACGCTGGATGAGTTCTGTGAGATTTTGACCTGGGCGCAACTTGGGCTGCACCGCAAGCCGTGCGGGCTGCTCAACGTCGCGGGCTATTACGATGCGTTTCTCCAATTCCTCGACACGGCCACGCGTGAGGGCTTCATCCAACCGCTGTACCGGGCATTGATTCTGGATGATGATGATCCGGAGCGCCTGCTCACGCGCATGCGCGATTACGATCCGCCGGATTTCGTGAAGTGGATGAAGAGTGAGCAGCGGTAACACCAGCGCCATCCACTAACCTTTCCCGGCTGGCCTGCCGGCTCGCGCAGTGCTAGAGTCTGATCAACCTACCTTACGCATTG
>JBQTJD010000640.1:0-1591 GCA_052387475.1 Anaerolineales bacterium
GACCGTCGTGACACTCAACTCGACTTTGCCCAGCCGACCGTTGTGTTGACGCCCGGCCCCGGCTTGCTCTTCGCCCGCGGTCTCATCCGAACTCTCATCCAAGATCAACAGACCGCCGTGCTGCAAGCCCGGATGCGCCCGGATCTCATCTTGGATTTGCTCACACACCGCTTGTTTGCGCCAAGGCGAATCCGACATGAACTGTTGCAGGGCGTGACCATCGCCGCCGTGCAAGCGCCGCTCGATGTTGGCAAAGTTACGGGCGTCTCCCATCGTCAACTGGCCGCGCCAATACCAGTACGCCTGTTCACTGGTATCGCGCGTCTGAGTGCGGAAGCAAGACCGAAAGCCCTCCCAAAAGGCCCACACGTCATCGCCCAAGCGTTGCACCGCTGGCAGTGGCAAACCCCAGCGATCCGGGTTGAACAGATTGCGCTCATTGGAGGCGGCTGAGTCATTCGTCTATCTTAACCACTGACGGCCAATTTTGTCGGCGCGATAGAACGCCTGTCTAATCTAACATTGTCAAAGTAGGCACTGGCAACTTATTCTCCGCCTGGACCATGTTTGAGCCACTTTGTAGACACGGTCATACCCGCGAAAGCGGGTATCCATTTCGTCGGGCCTGGACTCCCGCTTTCGCGGGAGTGACAACGGTGTAAGGCGAGTTGGTAATTGGAGAATGGTGTGATCCTGGCCCGCCCTTCGCTCCCAATTACTCTCTACTTTTTCTGCGCCCTGGCCGCCGCCGGCATCATCGCAATTCTTCCAATTGAATACAGCGTCGGCCTTTTGCTCGGCGGCGCGATCATTGGTCTGTCGATTTGGGAACCTGCTATTGGCATCGGCGCGGCCCTTGTCCTTGGGCCGACACGAGCTTATCTCGCCGCCACCGGGCGCAGCGGCCCACTGTACGACTTCGGGCAGATTTTTTTCGTGCTGGCGCTTGCGGGCTGGCTACTGCGTGGCGCGCTCAAGCGTGACCTCACCGTTCCAAAACTTGCGCTGCTCATCCCGCTGTCGTTGTGGATTGGGACCGGCGCGCTCTCCCTCTTCGCGGCCGCCGCATGGCGCGATGGTCTCAACGAAGTCATCAAATGGATTGAAGTCGCCATCGTCCTCATCATCGTCTATTCGGAATCGAAACGCGGCCGCCTGCCGTGGATCGTGGGCGCGATTCTGTTGTCAGGCGTTGTGCAAGCCAGTGTCGGCCTGTGGCAATGGCGCTTTCGTGGCGCGGGGCCGGAGAGCTTTGAGGTAGCCGACGGCCTCTTTCGCGCGTATGGCTCGTTCGAGCAGCCCAATCCTTTCGGTGGCTACCTCGGGTTGATCTGGCCGGTGGCGGCAGCATTGGGTCTGACTTATCTACCCAGGATCGTACGGAATAAATCCAACGCACTACTTGCTACGTGCTACTTGCTCCTTGCCACCCTCATGCTCGCTGCAATCTACGCTTCGTCCTCCCGTGGCGCGTGGCTGGGCGTGGGCGCGGCCATCATTGTGATAGCGATATTTCTCCCGCGACGATTGTGGATGGGTGTGGGATTGGTGAGCGGCGTCCTCGGGGTGGCCGGTTCCCTCGCCGCACCTG
>JBQTJD010000641.1:0-2824 GCA_052387475.1 Anaerolineales bacterium
GAAAATAGAGATTCCTCGCCGCAACAAACGCGGCTCGGAATGACATTTCTCAATTTCAATCGTTACTCCGGCAGTCGGGCAATCACATCCACCTCAACCAGCAGGCCGGCGCGCGGCAGCCCGCACACAATCGTCGTGCGGGCCGGGCGCGGCTCGGGGAAGAACTCCTGGTACACCGCGTTGAAGGCGGGAAAGAAATCGGCTTGTGTGATGAAGGCGCTGGCCTTCACCACATCCTCGAACCCACACCCCGCCGCTTTCAGCAGCGCGCCGATGTTTTGAAGCGTCTGCCGCGTTTGCGCTTCGATGGTGTCGCCGGCGAGCTGGCCGGTGGCCGGGTCAACGCCGACCTGCCCGGCCACGAAGACAAAGCCGCCGCTGACGATGACGGGCGAGTACGGCCCGCCGGGTTTTGGGCCGCCCTCCGGGAAGAGCGCGCGTTTGTGGTCGTTCATTCTTGGCTCCTTTTGGGTCTCGATGCGTTATTGACTCACCTTGCGCCTTTTGAGTGTCACTCCGAGCGAAGCGAGGAGTCTCTGGCCTCAAGTAGAGATTCCTCGCCGCAAAAAACGCGGCGAGGAATGATAGGCTGGGGTTTTGAGTCATTGAAGCTCCACTTGTGTCTGCGTCGCGGCAGGCGCGGGCATCGGTCGAATGGCAGTGAATAACAGAGTGAGCGTGATCCCACCAATGCCGGCAATCATCGGCCAGGCGGGGTCACGCGCATACAGCAGCCCCGCCACGTAGGGCGAGATGGACAGCGCAGCCTGGATGGCGGTTTGATAGATGCCGAAGCCGAGACTCATACTGGCAGCCTCTAAGGTGCGCGCCAGCCGTCCGACGACGATGGGCCGCACAAGGTAATGCCCGCCGCCGAGAAAGTAAGCGGCGGCTACTGGTATCACTGCGCCGGTCATGAGCAGCATCGTCAACGCTACGATCGCCGCGAACTGGCACAGGATCAGCGCGGTGTTGCGTTCGCCGGAGAGGCGGCCCAATAGCCACGTCAGCACCGTCACACCGAGGACACCGATCGTCCCCAGTTGTCCGATCTGCCCGAGGCTGTAACCGCGCATATCCCCGAGGTACTTCGACATCATCACCTGGCCGAGGTTGAGCACGAAGAACAGTATGAAGATAAAGGCGATCTGCCACAGAAACGGCTGGTTGCGCCCCAACTGTTTGAGATTGCCGGTGGCCGCCGTCCGCTCCACGGGCTGATCGCGCAGCGGGATGAAGGTGAGGGTGGCGAGGCCGTACATCGCCGCGGCGCACAGGTACACAGCGCGCAGGCCGAACTGCTCGCCGATCCAACCGCCGATGGCCGGAGACACAATACTCCCGACCCAATATCCGGCGTACAACGTGGAGATGACGCGCTGGCGGGATCGCGGCGTCGCGCTCGTCACGATGTAAGCCTGGAAGGCGGGCAGGGCGAAATTGCAAAGATAGTAAACGGCATACGCGCCGGTGAACGTGCGCCAATCCGGTGCGAGCGCCATCACCACCGTGCTCGCCACAGCCACCGACCAACCGGCCACCATCAGTGCCTTACGCCCGAAACGATCAGCCCACATCCCCAGCGGCACATAGCCAAGGGTGACCACCAGCCCACTCAGCCCCAGCGCAATGCCGATCTGCTCCGGCGATGCCTTCAACTCCGAAAGATAAATCGGTTGGATATACAGATACAGCGAGCCGCCAAATCCCCACAGCAGATTGTTGAACAGCAACAACCATTGGTCACGAGTGAGAGTAGAGGCGAGTGAGCGCATGGTCACACGGTCACCGGCTGCCCGCTGTGCGCTGATTGGTACGCGGCCAGCCCGATCTCCAGCGCGCGCAGCCCATCTTCGCCAGAGGCTGCCGGCGGCGTGAGGTCACCTTGTCGTACGCACTGGACGAAGTGCCGCACCATCGCCGCGTCCACGTCCACGCCGAACGGCTCGAGATACACGTTCCGGTCAGCGGCTGATTCGCTCACGATGTGCAATGCCTGGCGCCGGTCATCCAACGACAGTACGCCGTCGATGCCCACGATCCGCAGATAGAAATCGTAGTGATAGGGGTTGCGCGGCGAGATAGACCAGCTCGGGTCCAAGCTGGCGGTGGCCCCGCCGCGAAACTTGAGCAACTGCACGCCGTTCTCCCGGCACGCTTCGATCATCGCACGCGCGTCATCGGCTGTCGTGGCGATGGGCTTCTCGCACAGCACGTGCTTGCCCGCCTGCGCGGCGGCCATGGTGAGGGGTGCGTGTTGATTCGTCGGGCTGCACACCACGACGGCGTGAATGTCGTCGCGGGCGAGCAGTTCATCTATCGCTGAATAAAAGTGCGGCACGCCAAAGCGTTGCGCGAACGATTGGCCCCGTTCTACGTCGTCATCATAGATGGCGGTCATCGTCACGCCCGGCGTCTGCGTCAGCACGTGCGCGTACGACGCCGCATGATGGGCGTGCGCGCAACCGAGGAAGCCGAGGCGGAGGGGAGGTGCGTTAAACATGCGACTCTAGAGCGAACTTTTGAATTACAGCAATTTGTCACACCCGCGAAGCTTGTCCCATGCAAATGGGGAGCGGGTGCCATGCCATGCCGCTGGATTCAGCCCCAGGCTTTTCCTGGGGACGCTTTCGCGGGAATGACACTTTGATTTCGCCCGAAATTCGACGTATCTGTGATTTGCAGATCCGCCACTCGTCGCCCGAAATTCCGGCCATCTGTGATATTACGTCGCGAAGCAGTCGGATTCGAGCGCCAAAATACCCCTATGGTCGCAACCTTAACACAACGACCTTTCATGTGGGTCTATGCCTATGTATCAGCA
>JBQTJD010000642.1:0-4592 GCA_052387475.1 Anaerolineales bacterium
CAGCGCAAGCGGTCTCTCACCATGATTCCGGTGCAGGAGTTGGCCGAAGGAAAGTTTCAACTCTCGCCGGGCAAGCACAATCAACTGCAAGCTGCCGTTATTCGGGAGTTTGCGCCCCGCTTTGCTCCGAGAGCCCGGCTACTATATTTTGGCGATACCGCAAAGAAGATACTTTGGCAAGATGTTCGAGCGCTGCGAGGTTTAGGATTTCCAGTAGACAAGCACGGCAAACTGCCAGATATTGTGTTGTATCAACCAAGACAGAAATGGCTTTACCTGATTGAGGTCGTAACGTCCCACGGGCCAGTCTCCCCGAAACGGCATCACGAGTTGGAGAGCTTGCTTGCTAAGAGTTCAGTGGGGCGTGTTTATGTGAGTGTGTTTCCCGATTTCCGTGAGTACACCCGGCACGCCCGTAGCATCGCATGGGAGACCGAGATTTGGATCGCCGAAGCGCCTGAGCACTTGATTCATTACAACGGCGACAAGTTCATGGGGCCGCACAAAGCGCAAACAAAACGTGGGCGAGAGATCAAGCCTGCTTGAAGTTTGGTGGCGCATAGTTTGGCAAGAATTGTTGGAGAAGGTATCATCCGCCCATTCCAATTCGGAGGAGACAACTGCATGAGCGCCGCCCCCCTTGTGAACGACAAGCGTGAGATCCTCGGCTGGTCCATGTACGACTGGGCCAACAGCGCCTTCAGCACCACCGTCGGCACCGTCTTTCTTGGCCCATACATCGCCAATCTGGCGCGTGAGGCCGCTCAGGCGGCTGGCGCGACGACCGTTCCGTTCTTCGGCATCCCGGTCGCGCCCGACTCATTCCTGCCGTACTGCATTTCGTTCTCGGTGTTCATGCAGGTTATCTTCCTGCCCATCCTCGGCGCCATCGCCGATTATTCGCATCTGCGCAAACGGATGATGCAGGTCTTCGCCACCGTCGGCGCGCTGGCGACGATGGCGATGTTCTTCATAGTGGCGGAGACGTGGTGGCTGGGCGGCGTGCTGTTCATCATCGCCAATCTCTCCTTTGGCGCGGCGATTGTTTTCTACAACGCCTACCTGCCGGACATTGCCAGCGAAGAACAGCGCGACCGCACCTCGTCTTTTGGTTGGGCGATGGGCTACCTTGGCGGCGGGCTGTTGCTGCTCATTAACTTGATCTTCTATTCCCTGCGCGAGTCGCTCGGCGTGCCGACCAGCCTGGCGGTGCGGATCAACCTAGCCTCGGCGGGCGTGTGGTGGCTGGGCTGGTCAGTGTGGACGTGGAATACGCTGCGCCCACGGCATGCCGCCCGCGCGCTGCCCACCGGTGAGAGCTACCTCAGCATCGGCTTCAAGCAACTGGCGCAGACTCTCCGCGAGGCCCACAAATATCCTCACACGCTGCGTTACCTGCTGGCGTACCTCATCTACAACGACGGCATCCAAACGGTGATCGCCATCGCCGCCATCTTCGCCGCCGCGCCCGTCACGCAGGGCGGATTGGGGATTGAGCAGGGCACGCTTATCCAGATCATCCTCATGATCCAATTCGTCGGCTTTTTCGGCGCGTTGTTCTGGGGGCGATTGGCCGGCTGGATCGGCGCGAAGAATGCGTTGATCGTCAGCCTGGCGATTTGGTCGGGGGTGGTGATTTATGCGTACGTCGGCTTGCAGGGCGAGGGCCGCGTGCGCGAGTTCTGGATTTTGGGCGCGTGCATCGCGCTGGTGCTGGGCGGCAGTCAAGCCATCAGCCGCAGCCTGTTCGCGCAGATGATTCCGCCGGGCAAGGAAGCGGAGTTCTTCTCGATCTACGAGATCTCCGAACGCGGCACGTCGTGGATTGGGCCGCTGCTCTTCGGCCTCGTCAATCAAATCTTCGGCAGCCTGCGTCCAGCGATTTTGGCGCTGATCTTTTTCTTCATCGTCGGTTCGCTGCTACTGGCGTTTTTGGTGGATGTGCCGCGCGCCATTGCGGAGAGCGGGCGGCGCGAAGCCGCAGCCACGGCGGGAGCGGATTAGTAGAGACGCCCCGTCTAAGCGAAGCGGCGGCGTCTCCGGGTTTATTCCGCCCGGAATTACTATTCCGCCATCACTTCTTCGCCCTCTTTCGTCTTCCACACCTTTGACGCGCGATCAATGAACAGCACGCCGTCGAGGTGATCAATCTCGTGCTGGAAGATGCGCGCCAGCCAACCCTGAGCTTTGATCTTGATGGGGCGTCCTTTGCGGTTGAGCGCCTTCACTGTCACAGCCTTGTGTCGCAACACGTTGCCGGCATAGCCGGGGATGGACAAACAGCCCTCTGCGCCATCCACCATTTCTTCAGAGCGAGTCGTGATCTCAGGATTGAGGATGACGTACAACTGTGGCTCGGGCAGTTCGGCATCCTCAGGCAGGTCTTCGGAGCCGGGCGCGTACTCCATGACGACCAGGCGCTGCGACACGGCCACTTGCGGCGCGGCCAATCCCACGCCCGGCGCTACGCGCATCGTTTCGATCATATCGTCAATCAACTTTTGCAGCGCGGGATCGTTGGCATCTTTCACCGCATGCGCTTTGCGGCGCAGGACAGGGTTGTCAGGGGTGATGATGGGGCGAATGGGCATAAGCAATACAACAGGTGCGACGCACTTTGAAAGTGCGTCGCACCTTGTCGTTCACGCAGACGGCTCACCGCCGCGCGGCGGCAATTCCTGCGTAGCCAGATAATACGCGCTCAACAAATCCACCAGTTCCTCACGGCGGCGGCGCGACTCCAGCTTGTTGCGGCGCGCTTTGAAAGCCTCGATGCGGCGCTGGATGTCCTCCTGCACGCTCAGTGGGTCGTAGACATCATCAAACGACAGCTCTTTGCCCACGATGCTGATGCGGACGTTGCCGAAGTTGAGCAGCCGTCCGATAAGGTTGGGCCGCTGTGACTCCAGGCCTTGGATCTTATCCAATTCCGCCGAGTCCTTGGTCTCGCGGCCCAGCGGTTTACGATTAACGTCCACAATCTGATTGGAACTGACCTGATACAGGTCGTTGCGCCAATCCTGAAATTCATACATCCACCAGGCAAACAAGACGATGAAGAACACAAAGCCCAGCAGCATGACCACGGCGGGCGAGAGCGGCTCGGGCAGCACCAGCAGACCGGCCAGCGCCGTGCCGATGAGGCCGACGTCAATCAGCAGCGCCAGCGACGGCCACGCCAAACTGAGCAGCAAAAACCACCAATGCTTGCGATACACAATCGTATCGCCTTCCTCGTAGCGCAGTTGAATCGAAAATAATTGCCGCAGTTGTTGGCCAAGCGGTTCACGCGGTTTGGGTTTCGCAGGCGGCGTTGGCGGTTGCGGCTCGGGCAGCGGCGGGTTGATGCGGTCGCGGATGGCGTCGCGCAGCAGCTTGACCTCTGTTTCGCGCGAGACGTTCTTGAGCCGGCCGATTTGCTCTTCGATGATGGCGGCGACGATGGGTGGATAGGGGATGCCGTCGAGCAGCATCGGCTTCGAGATCGTTTTGATTTCGACGTTGCCGTAATCGAGCAGGCGGTCGGCGACGTTGCCGCTCTCGACGCTGACAGCGGTGAGCGCGCTCACGCTGAGGTTGACGCGGCTGTCGTAAATCAACACCACCTTTTCGACATAGACCACGCGCTGATGAGTGACGATGAAATAGTCGTTGCCCCAATCGATTGCCACCCACACCACCCAGGCCAGCGCCAAAAAAGCAAAGACGGCCAGCGCGGACGCGAAGAGTGTGAGGCCGGCAACCCATAACCCCGCTACGCCGACCCAGAGCAATAAAGCTGCCACGCCCGGAAACAGTTCACGCCACGCCAGCACCAGCCGGTGCCGGCGGGTGATGAGGTACACATTCTCCGTGGTGGGGAGCCAGACCCACGGGTGTTGATAAAGCGCCGCGCGCGTCTCGGCCATCAGCCGCGCGGCCTGTTCCACGTACTCGTGATCGAGACAGAGCTTGTCGAAATCCTCCTGCTTGAGCTTGAGCAGGTTGACGGCGCCAATGGCGGTGACTGTGAAGGGGTGAAGCGCTTTCGGGGTAATCAGCGTTTCCACGCCAAAGAAATCCCCCGGCTCCAACAGTTGAGTGCGGGCCGAACCGGCGCGGCTGAGGCGGACCCTGCCCTTATCTACGATGTACAACCACTGTGTGGCCTCGAGGTCGCCGTCTCTACCTTCCAGCCCGGTCTTGCCCTCTTCGCAGAGAACGGCGTTCGGCTCGGGCGTCTCCCGTTCGAACAAGCGCGTCTGCTCGACGATTTGCTCATCCGCCAGACCACGAAAGAGGTGCATCGCCCTCAGGCGGCTGAAGACTTGCTGCGTGCGCCGATCCACTTCCATCATAGCGTTTGGCATTCTAGCACAAGGATTTTTCCGCGCTTACCCCTCCGTCCCGCCATCACCGCGCGAAACATCGCAAAATTTTTGGTAACTTGTGCGCGGCGATGGGGGGATGAAAGGGGGGTAGGCCACTGCGCTAACCGAAACCAACAGGGCCAAAGCATCCAGCGGCGGCGGGGCACGCATAATGCAAACAATTGAGTTGGGAGAGGTATCAATGCGGCGCGTACACAATCGTTTCGAACGGGGCCAGGGTCT
>JBQTJD010000643.1:0-8791 GCA_052387475.1 Anaerolineales bacterium
GATATCGCTGATTATTTACTGGCTGGCCTCAATGTGTGCGATTCAATTTTCGCAGAAGCCCGATTCTTTTTGCACGATAAAACGACTCGGGCTTTTGTTGCTGGCCGTTGTGCTTTTGGTGCATAGCGATTATGCTTTTAGCCGCGGGTCACAATCTCAAACACTATGGAATACAAACTCTTCATTGATGGTCAATGGGTCGCCGGCGGCCCATTGATGGAAGTCCGCAACAAGTACACGGGCGATGTGATTGGCGCGACGCCCAGCGCACGGAAGGAAGACGTGGACGCCGCCCTCGCCGCCGCCACGCGCGCCGCGCCAGTGATGGCCGAATTACCCGCACACAAACGCAGTGAGATTTTGCACCGCGCTGCGGCCCTCATCCGCGAACGGCGCGATGACTTTGCTCGCACGATTGCGGCGGAGGCGGGCAAAGCCCTCAAGTATGCGCGCGCCGAGGTGGAGCGCGGCATCAGCACCTTCACCCTCGCCGCCGAAGAAGCCAAACGCCTGCACGGCGAAACCATCCCGCTCGATGCCGTGCCGGCGGGCGAAGGCTACTTCGGGTTTTGGCAACGCCGCCCGGTCGGCGTCATCGCCGCCATCAGCCCCTTCAACTTCCCACTCAACCTCGTCGCGCACAAAGTCGCGCCCGCGCTGGCGGCGGGCAACAGCCTGGTGCTCAAACCCGCCAGCACCACGCCGCTCACGGCGGTGAAGCTGTGCGAAGTGCTGGCTGAAGCGGGCCTGCCCGCTGGTGCGCTCAATCTCGTCGTCGGCTCGGGCGGCACGGTGGGCGAGTGGCTCATCACCGACCCGCGCGTGGCGAAAATCACCTTCACCGGCAGCCCGCCCGTTGGCCGGCACATCCTCGCCGTGGCGGGCATCAAAAAGGTCACACTCGAACTTGGCAACACTTCGCCCGTCATCATCGCGCCCGACGCCGATTTGGATTTTGTGGCCAAGCGCTGCGCGGTGGGCGCGTATTACAACTCGGGCCAGGTGTGCATCTCGGTGCAACGCATTTACAGCCAGCGCGCGGTGTACGAGCCGTTCACCGAAAAATTTGTGCAAGCGACGGAGGCGATGGTGGTGGGCGACCCGCTGGATGAGCGCGTGGACGTTGGGCCGATGATTGACGCGAAAGAAGTGGATCGCATCGAAGGCTGGGTGAACGAAGCGCAAACGGGCGGCGCACGCGTGCTGACCGGCGGCAAGCGCGCGGGCACGGTGTTCTATCCTACGGTGCTCACCGGCGTCACACCGGAGATGAAGGTCATCGCGGAGGAAGCGTTTGCGCCGGTGGCCTCCGTCATTGCCAGCGATGATTTTGAAGACGCCTTGCGACAAGCCGATCAGAGCGAGTACGGCTTGCAGGCCAGCGTGTTCACGCGCGACATCAACCGGGTCTTTCAGGCCATCAAGCGCCTCAACTTCGGCGGCGTCATCATCAACGACACACCCGCCTTCCGCGCCGACCATATGCCCTACGGCGGGAATCGGCAAAGCGGCCTCGGGCGCGAGGGCGTGCGCTTTGCGATGGAAGACATGACCAACATTCAAATGGTGGCGATCCGGTTGGGGGAATGAACGCGATTACGTTTGCGCCCATCGTCTGATCCACTCGCCCTTCACGGACACAGTGCGGATGCCGATTCAGTCCATCGCGGCCAAAGGCGTAGCCGGGTGGGCTGAGCTTGACCTGCTGTATCAGTCCGGCTTGCAAGACATTGCGGGCTTCGAGTATCTCATCCTGATTTACCACTTGCATTTGATCGAATGCGGCAGCCTGACGGTGACGCCGTTTCTCGACACCCAGCCGCGCGGCTTCTTCGCCACGCGCTCGCCCAAGCGCCCGAACCCTATCGGTCTGTCCATCTTGCGGCTAATGAACGTTAACGGCCCGCGGCTCAATATTGAGGATGTGGATGTGGTGGACGGCACGCCATTGTTGGACATCAAACTCTATGTGCCGCAGTTTGATGTGCGCATGACGGAGCGCATCGGCTGGTTTGCCGGAAAGGTTGAGCGCGTGAATGACACACGCGCGGATGATCGCTTTCGATAATCTCAATTTTTGAGAAGCTTCCATGCAACACAACCTTTGGATTGACGGCGAGTGGGCTGACTCAAAGGGCGGCAAAGACTTATCAGCCGAGGCGATGGGCGACTATCAAATCACCAAGCATGTGATGATTGCCCAAAGTTGAACTTTCCACTTCACGCTCTTTCCAACTCACTCCGCACTTCCGCCAGTTCTTCCGCCGTCAGCCGCCACTCGCCCGCCGCCGCGTTGGCCGTGATCTGCTCAGGTCTCGTGGCCCCGGCAATGACGGACGTCATCTGCGGCTGGCCGAGCAGCCAGGCGAAAGCGAGTTCATGCAGGGTATGGCTGCGCGCGCTCGCAAACGCCGTCAGCTTTTCGAGCATATCGAAGTTCGCGTCGGTCATATACTCTTGCACATACTGGCTCTTCTCGCCGCGAGAGCCGGCGGGCGCGGGCTGGCCGCGCTTGTACTTGCCTGTGAGGAAGCCGCCTGCCAGCGGGAAGTACGGCAGGATGCCGATCCCGGCGAAGCGGCAATACGGGATCAACTCGCGCTCAATCTCGCGTTCGAGCATGTGATAGTGCGGCTGGATGGTGACGAAACTCTCCCAGTTCATCATCTCGGCCACGTCGTTCGAGCGGCATAGTTGCCAGGCGCTGAAATTGCTCGCCCCGATGTAGCGCACCTTGCCCGCGCGCACGGCATCGTCCAGCGCCCGCATCATCTCGTCAATCGGGGCGCCGTCGTCCCAACTGTGGATTTGGTACAGGTCAAGGTGGTCGGTCTTCAGTCGGCGCAGGCTGGCTTCAATCGCATTCAAAATGTGATAGCGCGACGCGCCTTCGTCGTTCGGCCCATCACCCATTTTGCTGCGGCCCTTCGTCGCCACTACCACTCTGTCCCACTGACCGACGAGCGCCTCACCTAGCAACTCCTCCGAGCCGCCACGGTTGCCGTACACATCAGCCGTGTCGAAGAAGTTGATGCCCACGTCGAGCGCGCGCTGCACAATCGCCTTCGTCCCCGCCAAATCCACCTTGCCCCCGAATTGATTGCACCCCACACCGATGGCCGAGACCTTCACCCCGGCCCGACCAAGCTTGCGGTATTCCATTGGCATTGACTCACTTCAAAAGAAAAACTCGGCAGGGTCGCTGCCGAGATTAGATGACGCAATTGGATTGGATCAATCTTCAAACAACTGAGCCACGGGCACGCTGAAGCCCGGCAGCACATCGTCACCGGTCAGTGTGTCCCCTTCCTTGAACTCACGCACGTCGGTCAACGACCGGTAAGCGTACACGCTTCTGGCTTCCGGGTCGGCCACCCAGACCAGCCGCACGCCGATGGCAAAGTACTCGCGCAACTTCTGTGTTGTCTCCGCCATCGCATCGTGCGGCGACAGAATCTCGACAATCAGTTCCGGCGCGATGTCAAGGTAGCTCTTGCTTTTCAGTTGAGCGTAGCGCTCATTGGAGATAAAGAGCACATCCGCCGCGCGCACGCGATCGGGATTACGTTGCGTGTAGAGGCCAATTTCACCAGCGCGGATTTTGCCCGTGCGGCTTTGTCGCACGAAGCCTTTGAGCACTTCTGAAAAGTTGACTTCCACGTTGCCGTGTTCGTTGCCAGTCGGGCTCATCGGCACGATCCTCCCATCAATCAACTCGCACAAACCCACACCCGTCATCTGCGCGAGTTCTTCGCCGGTGATTGTTTTTTCCTGTGGGGGCGCAGCCAGTTCCGTCATTTCACACCTCTGCCAACATTATAGTCGCGTTCACACGCCAACCTATCAGAGATTGGACAATTACAAATTGGCCCAATCATAGATTGGCCTTCACCGCTTCCGCCGCCTCGCGCGTCATGCCTTTCACGCGCAACAACTCGTCGAGGCTGGCCGCGCGGATGCCGTCGAGCGAGCCGAACTGCCTGAGCAACGCCTTGCGCCGGGTCGGACCGATGCCGGGGACGGAATCAAGTTGCGAGGCGATACCGATTTTGCTGCGGCGCGCGCGGTGGTGATCGAGGCCAAAGCGGTGAGCCTCGTCGCGCACGCGCTGGACGAGGAACAGCGCCTGCGAGCGGCGCGGCAACAACACCGAGTGCGCGTTGCCCGGTTGAAAGATCTCTTCCTGCTGCTTGGCCAGCGAACGCACCGGTACGGCCTCGAACAGGCCGTACTCGCTAAGCACTTCCACGGCCACGCCCAACTGCCCTTTGCCGCCATCAATCAGCAGCAAGTCCGGCAAACGGGAAAAACTCTCATCCGGCTTGCGGCCAACCAGTGGGGAGACCACCTTGCCTTCATTTCCCTCATTTCCGTTTTTTTCCTGGCTTTCCTGCCATCTGCGAAACCGTCGCGACAACGCCTCCTTCATCGAAGCGAAGTCGTCCGGGCCTTCCACGGTTTTGATGTTGAAGTGTCGATAGTGCGCTTTCTTCGGTGTGCCTTGCTCGAATACCACCATGCTCGCGACCGAGTTGGTGCCCTGCGTGTTGGAGATGTCGAAGCACTCAATGCGGTTGGGCGGGCGCGGCAGGTTGAGGGCGGCCTGCAACTCGGCCAGGGCCTGCGTCTGCCGATTGGTGTCCGCCTCCCACTGCGCCTTGAGCGCGGCCAGCGTGTCGGCGGCGTTCTCGGTCGCCATCTGCACCAAGTCGTGCTTCACGCCGCGACGCGGCACGGTCAACATCACCTTCTGCCCGCCGCGCTTATCGCGCAGCCACTGGCTGATGATGTCGGCCTCGGCGGTCTCGGCGGGCGACTCGGGCAGCAGCACTTCCTCTGGCACATAGGCGGCTTCGTCGTAAAACTGCTTGACGAACTGCGTCATCACTTCGTCGTTGCTGGCATCTTCCACGCCTTCCAACACGAAGTACTCGCGCCCGATGAGCTTGCCGGCGCGGACAAAAAAGACCTGCACGCAGGCATTGCGGTTATCCCGCGCAAAGGCGATGACGTCCGAATCCATTTGCTCGGCGGTGATGACCTTCTGCTTTTCGACCACACGATCAATAGCGATGAGCTGATCGCGGATGGCAGCGGCCTTTTCAAACCGCATTTCATCGGAGGCGGTCTGCATGTTCTCACGCAGGCGGGCGACGACGGGCGCGGTGTGCCCGCGCAGGAACTTGGCCAGGTCGTCGATCATCGCCCGATACTCGTCTTTGTTCACCGCACCGATGCAGGGGGCGAGGCAGAGCTTGATGTCGTGATAAAGACAGGCGCGCGGGTCGTTGCCCGTAATCACTCGGTCACACGTCAGATAGGGAAAAATTTTCCGCAGCACGTCGAGCGTTTGGTGCACCGCCCACACGCTCGTGTACGGGCCGAAATATTTCGAGCCGTCCTTCTCCATTTGCCGGGTGACGGTGACCTTGGGGAACGGGTCGGCCCAGTGGATTTTGATGTACGGGTAACGCTTGTCGTCTTTGAGCCGGATGTTGTACTTGGGCCGGTGCTTTTTGATCAGCGTCATCTCGAGGATCAGCGCCTCGAGTTCCGACCCGACGATGATGTAGTCGAGATCGGCGATGTGCTTGACCAGTTCGCGCGTCTTGGTCGAATCGACCGACTCGTGGAAATACGAGCGCACACGGCTGCGCAGGCTCACGGCCTTGCCGACGTAGATGATCTGGCCGTCGGCGTTTTTGTAGAGATAACAGCCGGGCTTGATCGGCAGCGTGTCGAGTTTTTGTTGAATGTTTTCGTTCAGCGGCATGGTGGAATTATATCCACCGGCGTGGGAGATTGCCCGCTGGCCGTCGAGGGGGGTCGCGCTTCGGAATTTTATAGGAGTTACGCAGTTGAACTAACAAACTGCCCGTAATGTCGCCCTTCGCGCGCAACCAGTCGGGCAAGGCATCGATCGCGCCGGTGCGCTCAGAGCCTGCCCTGAGCTTGCCGAAGGGGCGACATGAACTGCGTAACTCCTATTTTAGTTACCTGCTCTCCGACCGCATAAGCGGTGCAACAACGGCTTCGTGGACGCGGGCTTGAGCCAAAGCTGAGGATTGCGGACCATTGTGAACTGAACCCCGAACAGCCCGGCCTCACGGAGACGGCGATGGCGTCTTGGTGGGGGGGTCGCTGGTCACCGTCGGCTCAGGCGTGTTGGTCGGCGGAGGGGAGGTATTCGTGGGCGGAACGGGCGTCGGTGGCACGGGCGTGCTCGTCGGTGGCGGCGGGCCGCCTCCGCCGCCGGACTGTGGCGTCGGGGTTTCAGTATCGATCGGTGTGCCGGTGGTCGAACCGGTCGCGGTGAAGGCGGGGCGCGGCGTGAAGGCCTGCGTGGGCCGGCGGGTGTTGGTGGGCGTGGCGCTTGCCGTCCGGGTGGGTATGACGCGAGTGGGCGTTCGCGTAAACGTCGGAGTGGGCGTCAGTGTCGCAGACGACGTGGCGGTGGGCTGCGCGGTGAGGGTGGCAATCACGCTCACGCTGCCCGGATTGTCGAGGATGAATTGGCGCAGGTCTAACTCGCTCAACACGGTGCGGGTCATCGTCAGACCGCTATCCACCACCGTCAGGCCCTCGAGGCTGTTCAGTTGCAAATAAGCCGCCGCCAGATCACTTTGAAACAAACACGGCCCGGAGAAACAACTGAAGTTGAGCACATCGTCGCCGATTTCGGGGCTGGCGCCGATCTGATAGTTCACATCGCCAAAGCCGTCCAGTTGCACGACGCCCAGCGGCGTCTGCACCGCCATGAGGTGTCCAAACAGGCTCAGGCGCAGCCGGCCCGCTTCCATTTTCAAGCGCACTTCCTCGGGCAGGGCCGGCGCATCCAAATTGAAAGTGGTGTTGGAACTGAAACGGACGAAAGGCCCGCCGCTAAATAACAGTTTGCCCAGCGAATTATCGCCGCTGCGCACCAGCGAACCTACGGAAACCGGGGCGCCATTTTTGGCCGGTTCAAACTTGCCGGGGTTGCCGCCAACTTGAACGTTGTTGATGATCTCCGTCAGCACGGCCTCGCCGGAGGTCGCAGCGGCCTCCGGTGTACACGCACTTAGAACCATCATCAGCGTCGTGACGATGATCGACGCGAGGGCGGTTCGATTCCTGGCGGCCACGTTCATAGGCAGAGCGTATTGTAACGTGGATTTCCAGCGCCCCTACCGTCGTACGATAGGCAGGTAGATCTTCGTGATCCCGGTCGGCGGGATGACGGTGCCACACACCTCTAATCCCCAGGCGTGCAGCGTGCCGGTATCGCCGCTAACTTCATCCGCTATTCGCAGCTTCCAGGTGCCCGTCGAGACCTGGCCGTTGAGCACGCCGAGTGCCGGCAACGGCACGTTGGGCCGGAAGGTGCCGGTAAACGGCGGATTGTTGCCGATCAGGCTGACGCCGCCATCATTGAAGACGGTATAGATCAAGTTGTCTTTGTCATCGCCCACGTTGTCAATCAGCGTGATGATCTGCCCGCCCGGCGCGACCAGCTCGATGCGCAGGTCACCCATGTACGTATGCTGGAGTGACTCGATACGTACGCTGAGGTCGGTTAGGATTGGGCTGCCAACGGGAACGGTGAGGATTGAGTCGATGCCCGCCGCCATGTTATCCGGGATGGCGAGCGGCACGTTGGCGCTCTTGTGAATGGCGCAGGTCGGGCGGGCATCCTCGTTCGCGATGGTGACCGTCGTCGTGCTGTTGGTCGCCGCCTCAGTGCGCGCGTGGGCCAGCGCGCCGGTCACTACGCTGAACGTCTCATTCGGCTCGTTGGTCGTGTCGTTGATGATGGGCACACTGAGGGTTTGGATCGTCACGCCCGGCGCAAAAGTCAGTGCGCTGCTGGTGGCCGAGAAGTCGCTGCCCGCCGTCGCCGTGCCGTTGGTCGCCGAGTAATTGACCGTCGCAGTCACCGCGCTCACCGCGGAAAGCGTCACCGTGATAGTGGCCGGGCCACGATCTTCACCCAGCGTGAGTGCCGCCGGGCTAAACTGCACCACCGGCGCAAGGTCGGCGGCGTTGAGCACGGTCACCGTTGCGGCCGAAGCGCCCAGCGTGCCGCTGACCGGCACGCTCAGATTGAGCGTAAACGTCTCGTTCAATTCGTAAGTTGTGTCGTTGATCAGCGTGACATTAATCGACTGGCTGGTGATAGTGGGCGGGAAGACGAGCGTGCCGCTCGTGGCAGTGTAGTCACCGCCCGCGCTGGCCGTGCCGTTGCTCGTGGCGTAATTGACAGTCGTCGTCACCGCCGAAGCCGCGTTGAGCGTGACGTTGAGCGTGACCGTGCCAGCCTCCTCGTTCACGCTCGGGCCTGCGCCGAGGCTGATGACAGGCGCGGGGTCGTTCTCCACAATGGTGAGCGTGGCCGGGTTAGGTGAGCCTAGCGTGGCGCTAACCGGCGCGCTGAGGGTGAGGTTGACCGTCTCATTGCCTTCGTACTGGCCGTTGTCGTTGATATCAATGTTGAACGTACGCGTGGTCGTGCCCGCTGGGAAAGTGAGTGTGCCGTTGCTGGCGGTGTAATCGCTGCCGGCGGTGGCCGTGCCGTTGCTCGTCGCGTAGTTCACCGTGCTGGTGACGGCGCTGGCGCTGCCGTACAGCGTCACGGTGATGGTGGCGGAGATGCCGGTCTCACTGATGCTGTAGTTGGTTGCGCTGAACTGCACCGTGGGCGGCGTTTCGTTTTCCACGAGGGCAATGAGTCGTTCAATGCCACACTGAGCGGGCCAATCGGCTTTACGCTCGGCGCGGCGAATACCGCGACCATCACCATCGTGGAAAACGA
>JBQTJD010000644.1:0-1797 GCA_052387475.1 Anaerolineales bacterium
GAATCACAACGCGGACAATGGGTTGGTGTGAGCAGATCCAAAGACATGAACTCGTTCGTACCAATCAGTTCAGATGAGCTGCTCTATTGTCGCTCAAAAACCGTTCCCATTCAACTGAACCAGTGCCAGTGATGAGATAGCGGATGTTAACTTGAGAATTCTGAGTTTGGGTGGCAGCGGCTACAACGTGGGCACAGGTAACAGCAAGAAACGGCCCTATTACAAATCCGGCGCCTGCTATCCCACCTTGGGAATTGAGGATTTGAATCGTGGATAGCTGAATATCCCCTGGCATGTCAGGCCCGAATGATCGCGTTTCTTATATGCAATAATTTTCCAGATGATAGCGTAATGTGCTTGATCTTTCAACTTACTTTTTCATCGGAACCAACACGCTGGTAGATCGCTACTGACATTCCCTCCTATGAAACCAGCAAACCCCAGAAGCGTAAGCTACGCCTTGAACTCGCGCACGATAAGCAGGTTTTGATTGACCATGCGTTTGGTGTGACGCTCGGCCTCGTCAATCTTGGTCCGGCTCAAGCGAAGCGGCGAGGCGCACATCATTTTTATTGTGAGCCGGGATTCTCCGAAAATGACGCGCACACAATAAAAATCGCGACTAATCGCTACGTCAGTATGAACGGCAGAACAACTAGCACGGCGAGAGCGGTCAAACCCAATGCCGCAGCAATCTGCTTGACGAGCTTACGGTGCAGTCCGGTCGGATGGTCGCGATTCCCATGAACAGGGTTGGAGATGAGCGTTCCCTTCACATTCCAAATCTCGTGCGAGCCGGACTGGCGCAGCAATCGCGCGTCCGGTTCGCGCGACAAAAAACGGCTCTTGGCGGAGCCGCTTTTACTCTTCTCCAATTCGTCGAGAGTGCCTTTAGCCACGGGCCGCTTCCACCACGGACAAAACACCCCGGGCTTGGGCGACTAGAAAGCACACATGCTCAACCACGTCAGGGGTGGCAGCCGGAATGGCCAAGACAAACTCGTCCAGCCCGCCGCCCAACTGCGCGCCTTCAGCCTCAGCCAGACGGATGGCCTTGTCGAGTTGTGCTTCGGTGGGTGGAATCGGGGTCTTGATCTCAATCTCGATCATGACACTCTCCTTGTTGGGAACGATATTAGCCAATATCCACGAAACATTCAAGCCCGATATTTCCTCACGATGCGCATGCTTTGATTGACCATGCGTTTGGCGTGGCGCTCGGCCTCGGCCTTGATCTTCTCTTCATCCAGCGTCAACAACTCGCCGTCGCGATAAATCGACTGCCCATCCACGATCACGTGCGTCACGTCGCTGCCGCGCGCCGAGTGCACGAGGTTGGCAACGAGGTTGTGGCGCGGGTACAGATGTGGCTGGTCGAAGTCGAAGAGCACAATATCAGCGGCGCGGCCCACTTCCATCGAACCCGAATCCGCGAAGCCCATCGCCCGCGCGCCGTTGGCCGTCGCCATCCGCAGCGGCGCGTCGCCGGGCAGCGTCTCGGCGTCGCGCGTATGATACTTTGCCAGCAACGGCGCCATGCGGATCACGGCCTTCATATCCATATCGCTGTTCGAGCCGGGGCCATCGGTGCCGAGCGCCACGTTCACGCCCGCCGCCATCACCCGCGCCAGACTATCCACCCCGACGCCCATCCCCATTTTCATATACGTGATCGGGCAGTGCGCCACCGTTACCCCACGCCGCGCAAGGATGCCGATGTCGTCATCGGTGAGATACAACGCGTGCGCGGCGACACACGGCCCGTCGAAGACCCCGCACGCTTCGAGATGCGCCGTC
>JBQTJD010000645.1:0-8709 GCA_052387475.1 Anaerolineales bacterium
GAAGGCGCGTACGCGCGCCATTACGCCTTGTGCCCGCCGCGCGGGTCAAAGGCATCGCGCAGGCCGTCGCCGACGAAGTTCACCGTCAGCACCGTCATCAAAATAAAGAAGCCGGGGAAAATCCACAGCCACGGGGCGCTGTCGAGATATTGATACGACTTCTCCATCATGTTGCCCCAGCTCGCCGTCGGAATCTGCACGCCGAGGCCGAGGAAGCTCACGTACGCCTCGTTGAGGATGGCGTTGGCAACCCCGAGCGTGGTCGAAACGATGATGGGTGCGAGCGTGTTGGGCAGCAGATGGGAGAAGATGATGCGGGCATCCGACACGCCCAGGCTGCGCGCGGCGGTCACGAAATCCATTTCGCGCAGCGAGAGGATGCTGGCGCGCACGATGCGGGCCAGGTACATCCAACGGGTCAGACCGATGATGAGGATGATGACTACGACGCTGCCGCTGAACTCGCGCCCAATCACCTCGACGGCTGGCACCTTGCCGCCGAAGAACTTGGCCGAGACGATGAGCAGAAACAGACTGGGGATGTTAAGCATCGCTTCAGTGAACCGCATCAAGATGCTATCCACCCAGCCGCCATAGTACGCAGCCAGCGCGCCCACCAGCGTGCCGATGACGACCTCCAGCAGCACCGCCAGCAAACCAATGGTGATGGAAATCTGCCCGCCGTAAATCGTGCGCGCCAGAATATCCTGCCCGATGGTGTCGGTGCCGAAGGGGTGCGCGGCGGAGGGCGGTTGCAGTTTGATGGCCGTGTCGTTGCAGTTCGCGTACGCCTCGCCCGTCAGGAATTGCCCGGTGGCCGAGCACACGCCGCGCGAAAAAATCATCCCGCCTAAAAATACATAGATAAACAACACGATGAGCATCACCGCCCCGAACATCGCCATCCGGTGTTTGCGGAAGCGCCGCCACGCCAGTTGCGTCGGGGTGAGCGGCTCTTGCGTCGTCAGCACTTCGGCGGTAGGGAGGGTGATGGTGGTCATGAATCGTTTTGCTGCTGTCTCTGTAGGGCAAGCCCCTACGGATGCCTGCTTTCGTAAGGGCGGCCCTGGTGGCCGCCCTATCGTGGTCGTTCCGATGTGGCTGACCAGGACAGGGACTGGCAAAGCATAGCTTTGCACGCCTTGCCCCTACTCGATGCGGATGCGCGGGTCCAAGAATGAATACGTCACATCGGTGAGGATTTGAAAAATCACCACCGCCGCCGAGATCATCATCAAAATCCCCATCAGCACCGGGAAGTCGGCGCGGTCGGTGTGATCGATAAACAAGCGCCCCATGCCCGGCCAGGCGAAGATGCTCTCGGTCACCACCGCGCCGGCCAGCAGGAATGGAATATCCAACCCGATGAGGGTGACAAAAGGCAGCGAGGCGTTCTTCAGCGCGTGCTTCATGATGACATCCTGGCGCACCAGGCCTTTGGCCCGCGCCGTGCGGATGTAATCCTGGCTCAGCACTTCGAGCATGCTTGAGCGCACGTAGCGGCTGTACGCGGCGATGCTGATGACCGACAGCGTGGTGATGGGCAAAATCATGTGCAGGATGAGCTGCTCGGTGGTGCGGCCCGCCTGCGGGTCGAACATGCCGACCGTGGGCAGCGACGGCAGCCCGATCCGCTTGAAGTACACGCCGAAGGTGTACATCAGCATCAGCGCCAGCCAGAACACCGGCATCGAATAGCCGATGAACGAGGCGGTAGTGACGACGTTATCGAGCAGCGAGTATTGCCGCACCGCCGAATACACCCCTAGCACCAGCGAGATGACGATGATGACGATCTCCGCCGGGATCATCAGTAAGAGTGTATTGGGCAGCCGCTCGCCGATGACTTTGGTGACGGCGGTTTTGGTGACGAGCGAGTTGCCCCAATCGCCGCGCAGCACGCCCTGTCGCTTGCCCGGCTCATCGCCCACGCCGTCGCCGTCGCGGTCAATGCTCATCCAGTCGTTGCCGATCAGCCACACGATGTACTGAATGTGCACCGGCTGATCGAGGCCGAGCTGGCGCATCAGCCGTTCCCGGTCGGCGGCGCGGGGCGGGGTGCGCGCGCCCATGGTCGCCAGCGGGTCGCCAAAGGACTGCATCAAAGCGAACAGCACCAGGCTGATGATGATGAGTTGGGGGATGGATTGGATCAGCCGGCGGATGATGTAGTTGATCATGTCGGCATAGATAGTGAATGAACTAATGCTAGACGATACCCAAACATGTCACCCTGAGCAGCGTTCGCGGTAGCGAACGCCCGCGAAGGGCCTCTGATGGCATGGTGAGGCTCTTCGCGCGATGCCTACCTCGCCATGCGTGACAATGCGTTCGCGCTCAGAGCGACATGCCATTGCACAGAAAAGACCTTCGGGGTTTTCGGCAAAGCGTGCAAACGAGTTCGCCAGCTTTGCACAACCCCGAAGGTCCTTACCCAGACTTATTCCTCAATCGCCCACTGCGTCACATTCCAGAACGGTGTGCCGCCGGAGAACTGCACGTTCTTCAACCGGTTGCTCACCGACCACAAGTCCGTGTCGTTCCACAGGCCGACCCACACCACATCGTCGTACATGATTTGCGCCGCATCGTAGAACAACTGGATGCGCCCATCACGATCAACGGTGGTGGAGGCCCTGCTCAGGATTTCATCCAGCTCCTCGTTGCAGTAGCCCTGGAAGTTCTCGCCCACCGGGTTGTCGGGGGTGGGGATTTCATCGCAGCGGAACTGGTACACGTTCGGGTCCGGGAAGGCCGGCGCGTTGGAGTACTGCGCCACGTCGAACTCGCCGTACAGCGGGCCGTTCTCGCCGAACGAGCCGAAGTAGATGTCGTTGGCGTAGTTGATCAGGTCGGCTTCGATGCCCACCTGCGCCCACATCTGCTTTACCACCGCCATCATGTCCTTGCGCAGCGAGCGGCTGTTGGTGATGTACTTCAGCTTGAGGTCAACCTTCGCGCCGTCAATCTGTTTGTCACGGATGCCGTCGCCGTCGCTGTCCTTCCAGCCGGCTTCGTCGAGCAGCGCCTTGGCCGCCTCGGGCTCGTACGGCCACGGCTTGATGTCGGGGTTGCCGAACGGCGGGGTGGCCGACCAGAACGTGCCCATCGGCTGAGTCTTGCCGGACAGCAGGTCTTTGGTGATCTTCTCGCGGTCGGTCGCCAGCACGATGGCCTGGCGAACGCGCACATCGGCCATCGCCGGGTGCGAGCGCTCCGGATCAAAGTTCATGTACCAGCTTTCGATGTAACCGCCCTCATCCGCGGCGGGCAGCGCCACGCCTGAGGCTTCCACTTCGGGCAAGTCGGAGAACGACAGGAACACGCCGATATCGGTGTCGCCAGCCTTGATGGCCGCCATCTGCGCTTCGTCATCCGGCACGAAGCGGAAGAAGATCTCATCCACCTGCGGCTTCTCGCCGAACCAGTTCTCGTTGCGGGTGAAGCGCAGGTGACTGCCGGATTCCCACTCGGCGAACACAAACGGGCCGACGCTCACCGTCGGCGCGCGATTCCACTCGGCGGCGTCAATCGAGCCTGCGGAGTCGAACACCTGCTGCAGGATATGTTTGGGCAGGATCGGCGTGGAGGTGGACGCGCCGGAGAACACTGAGGTCAGCCATGGGGCGAACGGCTCGTTGAACTTGATCACTAACGTCTGCGGGTCAAGGGCCTCGACCGAGGCGATTTCCTCTTTGTAGGGATACGTTGTGACGACCGTGTTCTTTTCGTTGATGACCATCTCATACGTGAACACAAAGTCATCGGCGGTGAGCGGCGTGCCGTCGCTCCAAACCGCGTCCGGGTTCAGCTTGACGGTGATGGTCTTGCCGCCATCGGTCACGCCGCCGTTATCGGCCGTGGGCACTTCGGCGGCCAGGTCGGGGATGGGCGTGCCTTTGGGGTCGAAGCGCCACAGCCCGCGCAGCCAGAATGGTTGCGTGATCTGCGAGAACCACATACTGGTGTACAGCGGGTTCAGCGAATCGGGTTCTTGCGTGAAAGAAATAGTGACGACCTTCGGCTCACCTTCCGGAACTACAGCCACGGTGGGCTGAGGGGCTGTCGTTGGTTGCGGCGCTGCGGTGGAGCCGGGGGCTTGCGTGGGTTGGGGGGCCGCGGTCGGGGTCGTCGCCGGCGCACAGGCCGCGAGCACGAGGCTGGCCGCGACGGTCAGACTCAACACACTAAAACGGCGTTTGCGTAACATCAGGTTCTCCTCCAAAAGAGAATGAGCGGATGGCCATGGGGAAGTACAGGCGAAGTCGGCGGCAGGTTCACCTTCCTTTCAGTTGTTCGGTTATGTCGTCGGCGGGTAACGGCTCGGAGTGTAGCCCCTCCCGCGTCACTGGTCAATCACAAAGAGATGTCTTAAGCACCAACGTCATACCAGCGACAGCGGGTATCCACCGTTGAGCCTAAACTCCCCGTAGGTGAGTGGGTGCATTTCAGATTTTTGGTCGCCCGCTCCCCGACCGCGTCCTCGCGGACGGATGTCCTGCCAGAGCGCCCGCGAGGACGCGGGCTTGGAGCAAACCGACCACTATTGAGAAATGCACCCTAGGTGAGTCACTTACTTGACCCCCATGCCACGTAAGCGTGGATCAAGCGCATCGCGCAAGCCATCGCCGAGCAGGTTGAACGCCAGCACCGTGATCATGATCGCCAGCCCCGGAAAGAAGACGAGATGCGGCGCGTTGAAGACGCTGTTGCGCTCCTCGCCCAGCATCAGCCCCCACTCCGGGGTCGGCGGTTCCGCGCCCAGGCCGAGAAACGAGAGCGCAGCCGCATCCAGAATCGCCGACGCGATGCCGAGCGTGGCCTGCACAATCAGCGGTGTCAGGGCATTGGGCAAAACGTGCTGCATCAAAATCCCGAAGGACGACATCCCCAGCGCGCGCGAAGCGGCGACAAAGTCCTGCTCTTTCACTTGCAACACACTGGCCCGCACAATGCGCGCATACACAGGGATGGAGACAAACGCAATCGCCAGTAGCGCGTTAATCAGTCCGCGTCCCAACACCGTCACGACGGCGATCGAAAGCAGCAGGCTAGGAAAAGCCAACAGCACATCCATCACGCTCATGATGGCGTTGTCGAGCCAGCCGCCCACATAACCCGCCACCGCGCCGAGGAAAACGCCGGTGATAATGGCAAAGCTCACCGTTGTGACGCCGATCTGGAGCGAGAGGCGCGAGCCATAGATGATGCGCGACAGCAAGTCGCGATTGTTGCCGTCAATGCCGAAGAAATGCTGGGGCTGGTCGGTTGGGCAGCCAAGCAAATAGATACACGGCGCCGCGCGACGCTTGACCGTGCGGATCGGCTTGATCGGGTCGAACGGGGCGAGCAGCGGAGCGAAGATGGCCACTAGAATCAAAAAGCCCAGAATGAGCATGCCGGCCTGCGCCGAACGATGGCGGATGAGGCGCAGCAGTACGTTTTGGAGCGGGGTGCGCGGCGCAGTGGAGATCAGGGGTTCAGCGCCGAGGGCGGGGAGAGCCGCGACCGTGAGATCGCCCGAAAGGTCGGATCGTTCCGCAGTCATAGTTTTACTGCAATCGGATGCGCGGGTCGAGAAAGACGTATGATAAATCCACAATGAGATTGGCCAGCACAAACATTACCGCGATCACAATCGTAAAGCCCTGCACCACCGGATAATCGCGTGACAGGATGGCCGAGACCAGTTGCGTCCCCACCCCGGGCAAGGCGAAGACCGTTTCCGTCAGCACCGCGCCGCTCATCAAGCCACCGAATGACAGGCCGATGACGGTGACGATCGGCAGCAGCGCATTCCGCATGGCATGCCGGTAGATCACGGCGCTCTCGAGCAGACCCTTGGCGCGGGCAGTGCGGATGTAATCCAGCCCCAACACTTCGAGTAAGCTCGAGCGCGTCATACGCGCGATGATGGAGAGCGGGATGGTGCCCACGGCGATACACGGCAGGATGAGATGCCAGAGCGCATCCCTCAGCACGTCGATGCGCCCCGAGACGAGGGCGTTGAAGGTGACGGTATTGGATAGCAACGTGACCAGGGTCTGCGCCATATTCGGCAAGTTTTCAAGTGAATAAGTTTCGGTCAGCGGCGGCAGGGTGATACCCGAACTCAGCCGGCCGGAGGGCGGAATCCAAAGTGGCGTGCCTTTCAGCGTGAGGGCGAAGATATAGGCCAGCATCAGGCCCAGCCAGAAGACCGGCATAGAGACGCCAACGTTAGCGCCGATCATCGTCGCCACATCCACGCCGGAGTTGCGCCGCACGGCGGATACTAAACCCAGGAGAATGCCAAAGGTACTTGAGAAGAGCATCGCCCCGATGGTCACTTCGAGCGTCATCGGCAGACGTTCCAAAAGAATATCGGTGACAAGCCGTTTTTCACGGATCGACTCGCCGAAACTGCCCTGCGCAATGTTGCTGAGGTAGCGGACGAATTGAACAGGAATGGTGTCATTCAACCCGAAGCGTTCTTTGAACGCATCGCATTTTTAGGGCGTGGCCCGCTCGCCCAGCATCACGACACACGGGTCGCCGGGGATGAGGCGAACGATGGCGAAGGTGACGGCCAGGATGCCAAGTAAAACAGGGATGAGCAGGACGAGGCGGCGAAGGAGGAATTGTGTCACAGGAAAAAGCCTGATGGGTGCGCACTGAAAGTGCGCACCCATTAGGTTTAGAGGGAAACGGCTAGTTGCTGCTGGGCGGTGGATTCAGGAACTGGCTGAAGAAGCCAGTGAAGTACTCGAAGACACCGGTGTTGCCCTTATGGTTCGGGTCTTTCGTGTCCCACAGGGCGCTATAGGTGGCGACGACGTCGTTCGCGTCAAAGGCTGCGCCGTTGTGGAAGGTTACACCCTGGCGCAGAGTGAACGTCCACTCGGTCGCGTCGGTGTTGGGCGCCCACGACTCCGCGAGCGCGGGGATGGGGGCGACGCCGCCGAACTCATAGCCGAGCAGCGCGTCGTAGATTTGCTCACAAGCGCGCAGCGTCTCGCCATCGGTCTCGTCACCGCACGAGAGCATGATCGGCTCGGCGCTCTGCACCCACACCAACTGGCCGGAGGCCGTCGTCATCTGCTCGAAGTTCTCGTTGAGCGGGCCCATGACCACGTTGCCCACATCGGCCTTCATGGCATTGGCAGTGGTGCCGTGCGCCACCGGGATCATTGGCACATGCTCTTTGATCAGCCGATTGACTTCGTCGTAGTGCTTCTGGCGCTCAGCCGGATCGCCGAGTTGCGCCGCCGCTTTGATCTCTTCCACGAGGTCGGGCCACTCTTTGCCGAAGCGCGAAGCGTTGCTGGCGAAGTGGAAGTCGTAGAAGTTGGTCGCATCCGGGTAGTCCATGCCCCAGCCGAGCAGATAAAGCGCTTCATTGCCGGCGGCGGCAGACTCGAGGAATGGACCGGATTCCATCTTGTTGATGGTGACGTTAATGCCGATTTCAGCCAACTGGGCCTGAATCTCTTGCGCCACCTGGTTGACATTGGGCAGGTAAACGCGCACCACATCGCGGTACGAAAGGTTCACATCGAACCCGTTCGGGAAGCCGGCCTCGGCCAGGAGCGCCTTGGCGGCTTCGGGGTCATATTCATGCCACTTGGCTCCGTCACCACTGCTGCTGAAACCGGGCGAGAAAGACGGCGGCACGAACTGCTCGGCCACGATCGAACCACTCGGATAGAACGTATCGACGATCTGCTGTTTGTTGATCGCCATCGCCACGGCCTGGCGCACCTGGTCGTTGTCAAAAGGTGGAAGAGTGTTGGCCATGCCGATGTAGAACACGTTGCCGGTCTCATACGGGTACAGCTTGAGGGTCGAGTCAGCTTCAATCGTGGCGAAGTCGTCGGACGACGGCAGGAAGATGCCGTCCACTGTACCGGATTGTAGTTCGAGCAGGCGTTGGGCAGCTTCCGCCGACCAGCGGATGATGAGGGTCTTGATGGTCGGCGCGTCGCCCCAGAAGTCGGGATTGGCTTCCAGCGTGATGTGGTCGCCGCGCACCCATTCCTTGACTTTGTACGGGCCGGTGCCGTTGGGGGCCTCGCTGAGTTTCGCCGAGTCGCCGCCCATCTGAGTCAGGTAATCCGAGTCCTGAATGCCGAAGGCGATAAAGGCCACCTTGGACAGGAAGGCCGGGTCAGGGAAGCAGAGTGTGAACTTGACAGTGTGTTCGTCCACTGCTTCGATGGATTTGAACTCACCGCCATAGCTGCAATCCTCGGCTTCGACTTTCATCCCTTCGTAAACCGGGGCTGCTGTCGGCTCGGGGGCCTTGGTGGGTTCGGGGGCGGTAGTGGGCTGGGGCGCTGTCGTGGGGGCCGGCGCCTGGGTGGGTTCGGCTGTTGGCGTGGCCGCTGGCGCGCACGCCGCCAGCACGAGGCTGGAAATCACCAACCCGCTGAGAATTTTCAGCACATGCAAGCGTTTCATTCTGATCTCCTCCGTGAGATGCAAAAAAGTGAACAACCAACTACGGGAATCGGTGTTTGGTCAATCGGTGTGATCACCTTCTTTCGAGGATGGAATTGTGCGTGAAGTGGGTGAGTGGCAGTATAGAAGCGGATGGGCAGAACGTCAACCGGATGCCGACCGAAAAAACATATCTCGGGCTACTTTACATTACCGTCTGGGTGCTGTAGGGGTTCAGCGCCATTGGAGGATGTAAGTCAAGGTCACAGTCAGCGCGAGCACACCTACCAC